>NZ_CP026213.1:0-221962 GCF_002934585.1 Citrobacter sp. CFNIH10 | reverse complement strand
CGCCTTTGTGGCGCTTCGGCAGGCGCGGGATAAAACTCTGGCCACCCGGCACTTCTGTTACCGTCGATTCAGATCAATATCCGGGCCGGTGAATTCCCGTCAGCGGAAGATAATGGCGTCTGTTATTTAAAAATCTCTTTAAATCATCTGTAACCAAGCAGGGGTTATAGTTGGCTGAAATGGAATGGTGTTGATCATGAGTAAAATCATGTTAGTGATTGTCGGTGGTGTGGCTGGGGGAGCTTCGGCTACAGTGAGGGCCCGGCGTTTATCGGAAACGCTCGAGATTATTCTGTTAGAGCGTGGTGCCTATGTATCTTTGGCCATCTGTGGTCTGCCTTATCACATCGGAGGCGAGATCCCCGAACGCCAGCAATTGCTTTTGAAAGCACCGCAGGATTTTATTTAACGTTTCAACATTGATGTCCGTATTGAGCATCAGGTGTTGCAGATCGAGGCTAACAAGAAAGTGGTCCACATCAGGAATGAGCAGACGGGGGAGGTTTGCCACGAGAGCTATGAAAAACTCCTGCTCAGCGAAACGCAATTCGTCCTCCCCTGGAGGGCGTTGACTTCCCTGGTGTCTTTACTCTGCGTATGCTGCCGGATATGAATAACATTCTGGCGCATATCCACTAACATCGGCTAACACATGCCACGGTCGTCTGGGGGTATCGGGTTGAAAATGGTGGAGGCACTGGTCAATCTGGGGCTCAGGGTGACATTGTTGGTGTTGGGTGCCAAAGTGATGACCCCACTTGATGCCGAGATGATTGCCGTATTACACCAGGAGCTCCGGCAGAAGGGCGTCAATTTGCGTTTGCAATCGGGTATGGGAGCGATTACGCAGGTGGGTGATACCCAGCTTTTACAGCTCAGTTTGAATACGGGCGAGGTGTTGGCGACGGGGATGGTGTTGCTGGCTATTGGTGTAAAACCAGATACGCAATTAGCCAGAAGTGCCTGGTTGGTGCCCGGTACGACAAGGCAGAGGTCCATCTCAATGAGCAATCACAGCAGGACTTACAGAATCTCGAAAAAATTATCTTCGGAGACAGTTAGCACTCGGTCCGGTCGGTCTTTGATCGGGCCACTGCAATATAAAAAACCGCCTTACGTACAATATTTTCACTTTCCCAAACGGAGCCCATGATTAACAGTTAGTTCAGAGCCTAGGGTTACCTGAGTCAAGGGCTTCACAGTGCATAAAATCATTTTAATGCCTTACATTTTACGTTTCATTAGCGGCTCGCTGTAAGGAAAAAAGCTGGCTGACAGGTTCTTTTTTCTGACTTATACTATTGTCAAGGTGATGGCGTTCCACCTTTCCCAACCGCCCCGTCCGGGGCTGATGACGCCTGATATGACTCTTGAATTTCAGGAGGTATGTCAGGCCGTTCATAAATCCTTCTGGCCTGTATACTTCCCTTAACGGGGATACATCTTTGATTAATGTTTTTGGTCATCTCAATCCTGACAGTGATGCCATCTGTACCGCCGCTGTCACAGCTGACTGGCTTTCCCGACAGGGCCGTCCTTCCCGTGCGTGGAGGAACGGTGAAGCGAACCCGGAAACCCGCTATATTTTTGAAACAGCCGGTATCCCCCTGCCCCCCCTTCTCGATTTCCCCCTGAAAAGGGAACGGGTATGGCTGGTCGATTTTACCGAACCGGCGCAGGGGCCTGCTGACCTTCCTGAGAGTAATATCATCGGAATTATCGATCATCACCGGCTGGGAGGTCTGGCCACCTTACTGCCGCTGGAGGTCTGGATAAAACCGGCAGGTAGCAGCGCAACAGTACTCTGGTTGCTGATGGATGCAGAAATGCGCCGCACCATGCCCCCGACTCTCGGCATCCTGCTTCTTGGTGCGCTGCTCAGCGACACGGTAAACCTGCATTCACCCACCACGACGGAAGACGATATCCGGACAGCCGCTGAGCTTTTCGTGCTGTCGGGAATAAAACACAAAGCTTTTGTTCACGGCCTTATGGCCGCTAAAACCGATATCACCGGACAGACGGCCGGTCAGATTCTGAATAAAGATCTTAAGACTTTTTCGCTCGCAGGCACAGATGTGCGTATTGCCCAACTGGAGGTGAGCTCACCTGATCAGGTCGCTCCTTTACTGGAGGAACTGCGGAATACGATGGCGCAGATGGTGGTAAATACGGGAGCCGGGCTGATCGTGCTGATGGTAACCGATATCAATAAGTGTTTTTCAACACTCTATTTCGCCGGACCGGAGAGCGGTAATGCCACATCATGCTCCTTACCGGGCATGGTCAGCCGCAAGAAACAACTTCTGCCCTGGCTCGAACATTTCCTCAGGCAAGGCCGGAGACAGCTATGAAAATCTATACTCACGCACTTGTTCTGGTTCAGGGGAAAGAGGATGGCGTTCCCCTTCTCGCACTGGCGGCGGCTCTGTCCCGTCTGCTTGAGATGAAAATCACGCTTGCCCATATCTGTAACGACTACCGGGAGATGAACTATGTCTCGGACAGCCTGATGGACGATGCCGTCTCCAGGGATGTTGTCCAGGCGAAGGCGCTGCTCAGTGAGCTGACATCCTCGGTGGATGAGCACGTTGACGCCCGTGAGCTGGTCACCATGCGGCGTTTCGAGGATATACAGAAATGCATCACCGATACCGGTGCGGATCTTGTGATTGCAGGTCACCGTAACCGGTTTATGGGCACGCTGACCTCACGTTCAGCTGAATACGTTAACCACCTGAACGTGGATGTTCTGATTAAACACATTTACGACTGAGTTACAGGAGATTGCCATGAATTTTATACTGGAAAAAGTCACCGCTCGCGAAATACTTGATTCCCGCGGTAACCCCACTGTAGAGGTGGATGCCTGGACTTCTGACGGGCTGATGGCTCGTGCATCAGTGCCCTCCGGGGCCAGTACCGGTTCGCGGGAGGCAACTGAGCGCCGCGATGGTGACCCGGGGCGTTTTGGTGGCAAAGGGGTGCTTGATGCTGTTAAGGCCGTCAATACTGAAATCTGTGATGCCATCAGGGGAGCCGATGTGCGGGAGCAGCGGCGGCTGGATAATATTATGCGGGAGCTTGACGGCACGGAGAACAAAAGCCGGCTCGGCGCCAATGCCATTCTGGGTGTATCGCTGGCAGTAGCGAGACTGGCTGCACAGGTCACCCGTCAGCCACTGTACCGCTATCTTGGGGGGCTTAATGCCGGTCTTCTGCCCGTTCCGTGCATGAATATTATTAATGGTGGCGTTCATGCCCGGGGTCAGGGCGCTGACTTTCAGGAGTTCATGATAGCACCGCACGGTGCATCAACGCTCACTGAGGCGGTTCGTCAGGGCAGTGAAGTCTATCAGGCCCTGCGTCAGATCCTTGTGTCAAGGGATCTCTCTGCTGCGGTGGGTGATGAAGGCGGATTTGCCCCTGCCGTCTCATCAAACAGAGAGCCTCTGGAATTCATCGTTCAGGCCATTGAAAAAGCCGGTTACCGTCCGGGGGAAGACATCAGTATCTGTATGGACCCGGCTTCCAGCGAATTTTATCGTGACGGGAAATATCATCTTCGCACCGAAAACAGCGCCCTGAGTGCTGAAGAGATGACGGATTATTACGGGGAACTGATGAACCAGTTCCCCGTAATTCTGCTTGAAGACGGACTCGCAGAGGATGACTGGACTGGCTGGAAATATCTGCACGACAAACTGGGCGGGCGTGCTGAACTGGTCGGTGATGACCTGTTCGTGACCAATGTGAAGTATATCCGCCGTGGCATTGAGGAAAACCTTGCCAGCGCAGCCCTCATTAAACTTAATCAGATAGGCACGCTCAGCGAGACATTTGACGCAGTTTCACTGTGTCATGAAAACGGATGGGGGGCTTTTATTTCGCACCGCAGCGGTGAAACCATGGACACGTTTATCGCCGATATGACGGTGGCGCTGCGTGCGGGACACCTTAAAACCGGCGCACCCTGCCGCGGAGAACGAATTGAAAAATACAATCAGCTTATGCGCATCGAGCAGGAGCTGGGCAACGAAGCCCGGTATGCAGGTATAAACGCCTTTGTTCGTCATCTCTGACGGGCATATCACGGACATCAGAGCAGCGTATACCGGATGAGTCCGGTATACGCCTTAATTCTTCTTAGGTGGGGAACGCAGCATTGAGTCAGCTGGCAGCAATTATGATTGGTGGGGCCGTGGGATGTATTATCCGCTGGTTTTTTGGGATGAAATTCAACAGTTTCTTCCCGTCTCTTCCACCCGGAACCCTGGTAGTGAATTTGCTGGGAGCATTTATCATTGGTGGCGCAATGGCATATTTCATTCGTCATCCTCACGTAGATCCGGCCTGGAAACTGCTGATCGTCACCGGTCTGTGTGGGGGGCTGACTACCTTTTCAACATTTTCTGTCGAGGTTTTCACCTTATTGCAGGCAGGAAATTACACGTGGGCTTTCACCTCCGTACTGGTGCACGTGATGGGATCGCTGCTGATGACCGCGGCGGGTTTTTATCTGATAGCGTGTCTTATATGATTCTCAGGTACCAGGCAAAACTAACCTCCAGGCATAATCAAGCACATAATTAATGGTGTACCCTGAGAACAACTGTGCCGGTGAAGGGCTTTGGAGGCAATGCCGGTAATCCGGCTAAAGACAATTACAGTCCGCGACATTTACCTGGGCAGACATTCAGCTACTCAAACAGAGGTGGGTTTACGGAACCCCTCCTCTGTGAGCCCCTAACGCTGACACCGCAGGTACCCTGACATACTATATACTGCGCTGATTAACTCTCGCAGAAAGTGCCTCTGCACTTTCCTTACGTTCACTGTAGCGGTCAACCAGGCAGGCCGTTCTTCCCCGGGTAAGCAACGTAAACTTCATCAGCTCTTCCATCACATCCACGATCCTGTCGTAATAGGCTGAGGGCTTCATCCTGCCTTCTTCATCAAATTCCTGCCAGGCTTTGGCGACTGATGACTGATTCGGGATGGTGATCATTCGCATCCAGCGGCCAAGAATACGCATCTGGTTTACCGCATTAAAAGACTGGGAGCCACCGCTGACCTGCATCACCGCCAGCGTTTTCCCCTGGGAAGGGCGTACAGCTCCTTCGCTCAGTGGGATCCAGTCTATCTGTGCTTTCATAATCCCGGTCATTGCCCCATGACGTTCAGGGGAACACCACACCATCCCTTCCGACCATCGCACCAGTTCACGGAGCTCGGCAACTTTCGGGTGGGTATCCGGAGCATCATCTGGCAGGGGAAGCCCTGACGGATTAAAAATACGGACTTCAGCCCCCATGGCGGTGAGCAGGCGTGCGCCTTCCTCCGTCGCCAGGCGGCTGTAAGAACGTTCACGTACAGATCCATACAGCATCAAAATACGCGGTGCATGCACTGGGGTTTCAGATACAGGGTTATCAGTGAAATCCGGCACGCTGAAAATGTGAGGGATGATATTTGGCAGGCTGTCATTCAATTTGTTCATTGCAGACTTTACTCACGGGTTGATGTAACTGTTGAAACACTGGCTGCGCTGCCCATGCAACACTCATCCAGCAAAAATCCGACAATCTGGCTCAGTTGTTCATACTGTGGCTGGCAGTACAGAGTGCGCCCCTGCCTTTCCTGGCGTATAAGCCCCACAGACAACAGGGCAGACAGGTGATGGCTTAGCGTCGACGCCGGGATATCGAGACGCTTTTGTAACTCCCCGACAGGCAAGCCTGTATATCCAAATTTAACCAGTTCCTTGAAGATGCCGAGCCGGGTCGGATGACCCAGCTCCTTCAGTGCATCTGCCGCCTTAACAATATCCATAACACCTCCTTAAATCTGTATTTCCAGAATAATGGAATTTTAAAATATAGCAATCCTGTAAATCTGACAGCAGTAATGTCCAGGGGCGCATTTACGGGCTGTTCAGAAAAAGAGATAAGCTGTGTAGCCAGCCATTATCGCCATCGAAATAATGACCAGCACGAATGCTGCCAGCAGCCTGAACCTGAAAAGGGCGCGCAACAGGATCAGTTCCGTCAGGCTGGCACCTGCACTGCCGATGATAAGGGCCAGAACCGTTCCGGCCCCCACCCCTTTGGCCAGTAATGCAGCCGCCAGAGGAATAACCGCTTCAGCCCGGATATAAAGGGGCACACCAATAATCGCCGCAGCAGGAATGGCAAAAGGATTTGCCGGTCCGGCATACTGTTCAAGTAACGTCGTGGGCAGGTAACCATAAATTATACTTCCGATAGCTATCCCGGCGATCAGGTAGGGGAAAACACCTCTGAAGTCAGCCCAGGTATCACGCCATAAGCCTCTGTAACGGCGGGGTAAGGCATTAACGTCAGATTGCGGTTTACAACAATTTTCCGGTACAGCTCTCGTCATGTCAGCCTGACGGGAGTGGTTTCCGGACAGGTGTTCGCCACAGCAGGGACTTTTACTGCTCACAGTACTGCCGCGTTTAATTGTCTGGCTGGAAGCCCTCCCCTCATGTACCCCGCTGCGTATGTATTTATCAAAACCCAGAATCTGCAGTAACCATCCCGCAATTAGTGATACCAGAAGCGCGGCGCCGGCATAAATCAGCGTCAGGCTTAACCCAAATGTCGCGGCCATCAGGGCAATAATGACCGGGTTCAGTAGAGGAGATGCAAAGAGAAAGACCATCATAGGGCCAAATCCGGCGCGCGCGCGGATGAGTCCCTTCAGCACAGGAATGGTTGAGCAACTGCAAAACGGCGTGATAGCCCCCAGGCCCGCCGCCAGAAAATAGCTTCTGAAGCGGCCAGCACTGAGTAATGCCTCGATACGTGCCGGCGGAACATGCCTTTGCAGTACACCAACGAGTAAACTGATGAGTAAAAATAAAGCCGACAGTTCGACGGCGAGTAAGGCAAACATGCCGGCGACATCCTGCAGTTCTGCGGACATATAACCCTCCTGTATTTCCGGATGTATCGAATATTAAGCAAGGGTAATACAAACAACCATTACTGTAAATCATATTTCTGGAAACATAGAAATGTAAAGCAGGAAAAGAGAGGGGTCACTGGTATATCGCCTGTGATCTTGACGCCGGAACAAAGTGCAGTGTCCGGCTTGCCGGGCATTTGAAAGACACATATCACGCCCCCGGACCATCAGGGGACAGGTTTGCCCCTGATGGATACGTTTCGACTGGCAGGGCAGTCTGACCATTATGCCGTTGTTGCTGGTAGCCGTATCGCCTGTTAAGATAACTGACCTGCACCGGAGAAGTCAGTGATTTTGGCCTGATTAGCTGGACCTGTTTTTTCACCTGAGCAGGCAGATACCCTGACTCGAGCATCAGGATAGCGGCCATCATCCCTGTCCGGCCAGAACCTCCATGACAATGGATAACCATCGTTCCGCCAGACCTGACGATCGCCAGCAGATTCGTTTTTTCCCGGGCAAATGCCTGTTCAAATGGGGCTTCAGGTGCACAGCTGTCTTCTACGGGGAGGTGAAACCAGTCCATATAAAAGTCAGCGCACAGTGACGGGAGGGCATCAGCCTCATTTTCACTGAGTTCAGCCAGCGTCATCATGGTGATAACAGCCTGTGCCCCGGCTTCTTTTAATGATTTCAATGAATTAGCAAGTGGCACCCCTCTGGTTCCCGGACAGGGGGTAAATATCAGCCTGGCGCCATTGTCCAGGGTGAGAATATCAAACGGGTGAAACATCAATAAAGGCTCCATGCTAATGGTTTATTAATCTTCGACGTTATGCCGTTACCTTATCCGTGCTGTTTGTATCAGCCGGGATAACGTTTTCAGGGCGCAGTCAGGGTTTGTAAGGAAGGGAGACCGATCGGTTACGGTTTATTGTTCGTCAGATCAGGTATGTCCCATTGCCTGCAGCTGATGCTGTAATGAAATCCGGTCGATTTTATCCAGGGGAAGGCTCAGAAACAGCCGGATGCGCGTGGCTATCTGTTTTTCAACCTCCACAAAGGCGTGGTACTTCTCCTTATCGGTACCCTCTGCTGAAGCTGGATCCCGGAACCCCCAGTGAGCTGTTATGGGGCCGCCCGGGAACACCGGACATCCTTCTCCCGCCATCTTGTCACACAGCGTAAAAATGAAATCCATTTGCGGAGCATCCGGATGCTGAAAGTTTTGCAGATGTTTGCTTTTCAGGAATTCAGTACTGAATCCCTGATCGTTAAGCACCCTGAGCGTCAGCGGGTGAGGTGAACTTGCCGGTTGAGTACCGGCGCTGAATGCCCGGAATTTTCCCCCGCCGAGCTGGTTCATCAGCACTTCAGCAAACAGGCTTCGTGCCGAATTCCCGGAACACAGGAACAGGACATTGTATGTTTTACTCATCATCGCGGCTTACCTTATGTCAGGCCGGAAAGGTATGATCGGGCCGCTCAGGTGCTGACAGCCCGACCGCTGGGATTACTTCGCGACACGCTGCCCCTGGGCATCAATCACCTGTTCGCCGTCCTCTTTGCTGAACGCTCCCTTTTGTGCATCCGGCAGAATATCCAGCACCACTTCAGACGGACGGCACAGCCGGGTACCCACAGGTGTGACCACAACAGGACGATTGATCAGGATGGGATGCTGCAGCATAAAATCAATCAGCTCATCGTCACTCCATTTATCCTCTGCCAGGCCCAGTTGCTCATAAGGCTCCACATTTTTTCGCAGCAGGGCACGCACGCTGATCCCCATATCAGCGATGAGCCTGACCAGCTCAGCACGCGCTGGCGGTGTCTCAAGGTATAAAATGACCGTGGGTTCCACACCACTGTTGCGGATCAGCTCGAGGGTATTACGGGACGTACCGCAGGCCGGGTTATGATAAATCGTAATTGCGCTCATAAATCACTCTCTTCAGGTTTGACGGGCACAGGTCCGTGACGACCGGAGCCAGGTTAATCACAACGAAACGGATAAACGTAATACCAGGGCAACAAGCGTCACAAACAGCACGGGCAGGGTCATTACAATGCCGACCCGGAAGTAATATCCCCAGGAGATCCGGATATCTTTCTGCGCCAGTACATGTAGCCACAGCAGGGTGGCCAGACTGCCGATAGGGGTGATTTTGGGTCCCAGATCGCTGCCAATAACATTGGCGTAAATCATGGCCTCTTTAATCACCCCGGTCGCCGTGCTGCCATCAATAGACAGTGCTCCCACCAGGACGGTTGGCATGTTATTCATGATCGAGGAGAGGAAGGCGGTCAGGAAGCCCGTGCCCAGCGTGGCCATCCACAGCCCCTGGCTGGCAAACTGATTAAGTACGGCTGACAGGTAGTCAGTCAGTCCGGCATTACGCAGCCCGTAGACCACCAGGTACATACCCAGGGAGAAAATCACAATCTGCCAGGGGGCTCCGCGAAGCACCTTTCCGGTATTAATCGCATGTCCTTTTTTGGCGACAAGAAACAGAATAAGTGCCCCGGCAGCAGCAACTGCGCTGACGGGGATCCCCAGAGGTTCAAGACCAAAGAACCCGATCAGCAATAGAGCCAGTACGCCCCAGCCTGTCCGGAAGGTGTTCAGATCGCGGATAGCTTCTTCAGGTGCTTTCAGACGGGAGATTTCATAGGTTGCAGGAATATCCTTGCGGAAATACAGATGCAGCATCACCAGTGTGGCAATGATGGCAGCGATATCAACCGGCACCATAACTGACGCGTATTCATTGAACCCGAGTTTAAAGAAATCTGCCGAGACGATGTTTACCAGGTTCGAAACGATGAGCGGCAGGCTGGCTGAGTCCGCGATAAACCCTGCTGCCATGACGAACGCCAGCGTTGTGCCTTTACTGAATCCCAGAGCGAGTAGCATGGCAATTACGATAGGTGTCAGGATCAGCGCCGCTCCGTCGTTGGCAAACAGGGCCGCTACCGCAGCACCCAGTAAAATAATCCAGGTAAACAACCAGCGTCCGCGCCCGTTTCCCCAGCGTGCGACGTGCAGAGCAGCCCATTCAAAGAAACCCGATTCGTCGAGTAACAGACTGATGATAATGACCGCAATGAATGTTGCCGTCGCATTCCAGACGATATGCCAGACGGTCGGAATATCACCGACGTGAACCACGCCTGAAATCAGTGCAAGTGCGGCGCCGAGCATCGCACTCCAGCCAATTCCCAGTCCGCGGGGTTGCCAGATGACCAGTACAATGGTCAGAATAAAAATAGCTGCAGCCAGCCACATAAAACCTCCTGTCGGGCAGAACGATACCCGCCCTTCTTTATTATTTTTCCGCCTGACGGATCAGACGTTGCAGTTGCTCAATACCCGTCGGCGCTTCCTGTTGCAGAGGGATCAGCGCCATACGAGAGGCCAGCTCGGTCCTGACCTTATTGATTTGAGTAGCTTCGTGTGCGGCCCTCGTCAATAACAGCGGTGAAGTTGTCTCTGTTGCGACCAGACTGTTATTGATGAGCCATGCCCAGGGTTCAATCCCGGCCCGGCGCAAATCCTCCTGTAAACCGGCAGCTTCCAGAACTGGGGTAGTTTCAGGCAGGGTAACGAGCATAATTTTGGTCCGCTCAGGATCCTGCAACTGCATCATTGGTGTCAGATAATGTCCCTTATCTCCCATCCGTTTGGCCACTTCACGATGGTAGGCACCCGTCGCATCAAGCAGCAACAGGGTATGGCCCGTCGGGGCTGTATCCATGACCACAAAACGCTTCCCGGCTTCCCTGATCACACGGGAAAACGCCTGGAACACGGCAATTTCTTCCGTACAGGGAGAGCGTAAATCTTCTTCCAGTAACGCGCGTCCCTGTGTGTCCAGAGCATTTCCTTTCGTGGCAAGAACATGTTCCCGGTAGCGCTCTGTCTCCGTATGCGGATCGATACGACTGACCTGGAGATTATGGCATTGTCCGTTCAGGGTGTTTTCAAGGTGAGCTGCGGGATCGGAGGTGGTCAGGTGAACATCAAACCCTTTGTCTGCAAGCGCCACGGCGACAGCAGCGGCCAGAGTGGTCTTTCCCACGCCCCCTTTGCCCATCAACATCACCAGACCATGTCCGTCCCTGGCAATATCATCAACCAGCGTTTCAAGGGACGGTGCAGAGATGACCTCAGAGCGTGATATCGCATCAGCTGATACACATGGGATGTTATCTTTGTCCAGCAGACGCCGAAGTGCCTTCACTCCAACCAGATTTTCCTGCTGCAGGCTTAACCTGTCAGTCGGTAGTGCGGTAAGTACCGGCGGCATTCCGGAAAGAATACGTTGTTCTCGCTGGTACAACGCACTGGCAAGATTGTCCTGTGAGGCTTCTCCGGCCGGCATCATCCCGTTTATCACCAGGTACTGGTGCTTAAGACCGACATGCAGCAGTTCATCATGCGTGCGGGCGACTTCAGCCAGCGTTGACTGCTGAGCGCGGGCGACCAGAATTATCCGTGTCTTTTCCCCGTCTGCCAGTACCGATAAGGCGTGCGAGTAGCGTTCTCGTTGTTTTTCCAGTCCGGCCAGCGGACCAAGGCAGGACGCACCGTCAGGATTTGTCTCGATAAAACTGCTCCAGGCTCCCGGCAGCTGGAGCAGGCGAATGGTGTGTCCTGTAGGGGCGGTATCAAAAATCACATGGTCAAAATCATTCAGTAACGCGTCATCGGTCAGCAGGCCGGTGAACTCATCAAAGGCAGCAATTTCTGTTGTGCAGGCACCGGATAACTGTTCTTCAATGCTGCGCACCACCTCTTCGGGAAGAACGCCTCTAACCGGATCAACGATGCGGGAACGATATTGTTGTGCAGCCGCCTGCGGATCGATCTCAAGCGCTGTGATTCCAGGGACGGCAGAGATGACCGTCAGGGTATTACCGATCTGCTGCCCGAAAACCTGCCCCACATTTGACGCCGGATCGGTACTGACCAGCAGGATACGTTTTCCCTCATCAGCAAGACGAATAGCCGTTGCGCAGGAAAGCGAGGTTTTTCCGACCCCGCCTTTCCCGGTAAAAAAGAGAAACTTCGGAATACTGTTCAGATAGTTCACGATGGGCTCCTGTCCGGCTGAGTTCAGCAACATGAAGTGTTGCCGCCGCAGCAGCTTTTTACCGGAGCTCTACCAGCTTTCTCCTCAACAATCCCAAACCAGCGAACCAGGTCCTGGCGCGTCGGATAGCGCCCGGACAGGACGAACTCGCCATCCAGCAGAATCAATGGCAGGCTTTCAGCGCCGGAGCGTTCAAGAAAGGCTTTAACTGTCGGATTCTCAGCAAACGCCATCGGTTGCTGTGACAGATTAAAGCGTTCCACCGAAACACCCTGCTGTTTCAGCCATGTCACGTCTGCGGAAAATGACACTAAAGTCTGATCAACTTCCGTACCGCACACACCAGAACTGCAGCAAAGTGCCGGGTCATATACTGACAGTGTTTTCATTATCTCTATTCCTTCAGGTTTAAGTTAAAAAATGGTCTCACCGATCCGGTTCAGTTCAGCCTGAAGACGCTCTTCAGGGCCGGAAATGACTGATGACGGAAGCGACAGAAAAGCTTCAATCCGGTGATGAAGAATTTGCCAGGCCTTTTCGAAAGCAGCGTCGATTTCCTGATCACTCCCGGTAGCCTTATCAGGATCCTCCACTCCCCAGTGTGCCCTGACTGCCGGAGCAAGATACGCAGGACAGGTTTCACCAGCCGCATTACCGCACACCGTGATCACCACATCAGGTGTCACCGGGAGGTTGTCCCACGATTTACTGTAGTACCCATCCGTGGGTATCTCTTTGATTCTGAGAAGAGCCAGGGAACGGGGATGGACTTCACCTTTTGGCTGGCTGCCGGCGCTGAATGCATGATGCTCTTTCGGTGAAAGCGCATTAAATGTTGCTTCGGCCAGGATGGAGCGGCAGGAATTACCGGTACACAAAAATAGTATATTCATAATGCCACCCTATAAATTCGTTAAATCATATATGTACTAATGGATTTTTATATCTGTTAAAGACACACCGCTCTGCCACCGGTTGTGGAACTGTTACGGGCAACCCGTCTGACCAGAAGCGCAATTTCCTCTTCCTGGCTCAAATAAGCCTGCTCAATGACTGCCGCCGCCCAGGCGGGCATGTGCGCTGAAAGCCGATAGTGGATCCATTTACCCTCACGGCGGTCAATAAGCAGCCCACTTTCCCGTAGCATGGAAAGGTGGCGGGATATCTTGGGCTGAGATTCCTCCAGCGTTCCGCAAAGCTCGCAAACACAGAGTTCTCCTGACGCTCTCAGCAACAGCACGATTTTCAGGCGAGTTTCATCCGAGAGATTTTTGAAAAGCTGAAGCGCGGTGATTGGGGACATAAATACTCCATGGTTTCGTTCGGCTTCATCTTAGTCCTCTCTGAATTCATGTCAACAACACATTCGAAAAATCGAATATTACAATCTATAATTATGATGCTGAGTAAAGGGGGTTAACATGCGTATCGAAAAAGTCATTAGCTGGCTTATCAGGCAGATTCCGGACCGCTTTTTTGACGTTTTATCCGGAACCGAATGCGCGGAAATTGATGGTATTGCGCATGACGGTTTACTGCATGATACTGAACACAAGACAGCATACCCTGTTGCAGGAAGAGGTTTCCGAAAGGTGGATAACTGATCGGATGCTATCAGTCCATCACATCATCATGGCACCGACAGTTCCCGGACCCCATCCCCGACAGCATCAGAACCAATATCCTCCCGCTATGCGGTGTATTTAACGAGAGAGTCATAAATGGAGCAACTGAACGGCACGCCGCCTTGCCTTATGAAGGCGTGGAAGAAGCATGAACACGAACTTCTTTGCTGGTTACTCAGACAAGTGGGTAATGAGGCTGATGCTGATGATCTGATACAGGAAACCTTTCTCCGGGCAATACGACAACAGGGGAAATTCTGTGCCATCGTGAATGCCAGAGCCTGGCTGTTTGAGGTTGCCCGGCATCTGCTTATTGATAAAAGCCGCCAGCAGCGTCCATTTATGCCTCTCCACGATGATTTATCATTGCCGGATAATACGCCTGAAACTGTCGACTCACTGGCTGGTTGTCTGCCCCGCATCCTGGATAAAATGGCAGAGTCTGATCGGATTATCCTTACGCTCTGTGATCTTGAGGGGATGAAACAGGCTGATTTTGCAGACCGAAATGGTCTGACACTTGCGGCAACCAAATCGCGTTTATCCCGGGCGAGGGATAGGCTGCATAGGAAACTTTCCAGCAATTGCCAGATCAGACTGGATGAGTATGGTCGGGTATGTTGTTTCACTCCCAAGTAAAGAATCTGTTTCCCCTTCTGGGGTTACCGATAAGCTATTGCAGTGAAATCCTGTTCAATAACATTTCTCAGCAAATGAAATAAATCGAAAAAAACTGCATCCTTTTCTGTCAAACAGCGTCTTCCCGAAAAACAACCGTCGTGAGGCCTGTCCGTTATGTTCCAGATTTTCACTGATTTTGCCACCTGGCTGGTCTATGAATGCCTTAGTCTGAGTCCTGCAACCAAACTCGGGGAGGCGATCCACTTTTTTGTCGAAGACGTGAGCAAAATTTTCGTTCTCTTGCTGGTCATGATCTACTTTGTGGCCATACTACGGGCCTCGCTGGATATTGAGAGGGTAAGAAACTATCTTGCAGGTAAGCACCGTGGAATGGGGTATTTACTGGGCTCCTGCTTTGGCGCCGTTACTCCGTTCTGTTCCTGCTCAAGTATCCCGGTATTTCTGGGGTTTACTTCGGCTGGTATCCCCCTCGGGATTACCATGGCCTTTCTCATCACATCCCCCCTTATCAATGAAGTCGCCGTCCTGCTTCTGGTCAGCCTGCTCGGATGGAAGTTCACGCTCATTTATATTGCTGTCGGAATGGCTGTTGGTATGGCTGGCGGTGCTTTTCTTGATCGGATTAAGGCCGAACGCTGGTTAGCCGATTTTGCCGCCGATGCCCTCAGAGACGGGCAGCAACATCAAACTGATGAGATCCGACAATCTACCATGGCACCGCATATGCCTCTCTCAAAGCGACATGCCTTTGCTAAAGAGGAAACTCTCACCATTTTTAAGCGTGTCTGGCTCTGGGTCATTCTCGGAGTAGGACTTGGTGCGGCATTGCATGGATTTGTGCCCGACGGATGGATCGCGTCGCATCTCGGTGCCGGTCAGTGGTGGACTGTCCCTGTAGCTGTGCTGGTTGGCATACCTCTCTATTCCAATGCTACCGGTGTGATCCCTGTGATGGAGAGTCTGATCACGAACGGCCTGCCAGTGGGGACAACTCTGGCTTTTTGCATGAGCACTGTGGCTGCCAGCTTTCCTGAGTTCATTCTGCTCAAACAGGTGATGAAGTGGCAATTACTGTGCACCCTGCTGTTGCTGTTGTTGACCTCTTTCACACTGGTTGGCTGGATTTTTAACGTTGTATTCCCGTTAATTCCCTGAAGAGGATTATAAAATGAAGCATGTAAAAGTACTGGGTACAGGCTGTTCCGGTTGTAAAACAACCATCCGGCTTATCCAGCAGGTGGCTGATGAGAGAGGCGTCGCTATTCAGCTTGAAAAAGTGGAGTCACTGTCTGAAATAATGAAACACAAAGTGATGGCGACCCCGGCGGTTGTCGTTGATAACATCGTTGTACATACCGGAGGAATACCATCAAGAGACATTATCGAAAGCTGGCTCTGACCTGCAGGCAGGGAAATAATTCCTGTTCGTTCATTGCCTGAAATATCAAGCTCTGATCTCTGTAGAGGACTCCCGGCAGCCCCTTTTTTAATGAAAAGTTCAGACCCAGAGATGAAGGTATACCTTCATCTCTGTCGCGGAGCTCCGCCACAGCAGGTAAAGTTAACACTCTGATATCTCACTTATCACAGCCAGTTCAGTCCCGTTTTTTGCTCTCTGACCGCTGGCCGTCTTACTGCAGTCCCTGTTCAGCCTTTAATTATCATATTCCTGACGCTTATTCGTTTAAAGTCTGAAACTTCGCTTCAAGCTCAAGTATTCTGAGACACATCTGCTCAATAAGTTCTGGTGTGATGGTTTTTTTAAAACGAGCGATGAGTTCAGCATCCGTGTCATCCATATATTTTATGGGTTTATCAAATGCAACCTGGCTAAGCCGGGCAAGCGCAAGAACTTCATCAATCATAAGGGTTTTCTGCATAATGTCGCCTTTTCTTCCCGACTCAGGGTTTTAATGCCAGTCTTGAATTAAGTTTTCCCGGAGTTTCCTCCGGGTTCCGACTTATCTGAGCATTAACAGCGGGACTCTGGTCTGTTCGAGCATCGCAGTTGTGTTACTGCCGATGAAAAAACGTCGCAGGGAAGAGTGCCCATATGCCCCCATGACAATCAAATCCACGCCGTTGTCTGCGGCGTAACGACAAAGCGCCTCCGTTACCGAGCGTCCTTCAGCTAACCGGGATATCGCACTGATGCCAGCGCACTGCAGACTACGCTTTGCCTCTTCGAGGGTATGAGCATCGCCGTTAACCATTACGATATGACATTCCAGGCTCTGCAGCAGAGGGCTGAGCGTCGGTCGACGCAGGTTTCTCCGGCTTTCCTCACTGCCATCAAACGCAAACATGACTCTTGAAGGTACAGAAAAAGTTTCAGGTACAATCATTACCGGCTTTTTCTGCAGGCGGATAATGCTCTCCAGATTGCTGCCAACCGGGTTCTGTGCTCCCCGGCGACCGAGCACCATCATACGAATACCTTTCAGGTCAGCCAGGATGATATCCAGTGCGCCATGTTTCTGAAGTTGCTGAACATCCGGGATACCGATCTGGCTGAGCAGTTCCGCGCATCCGGCAAGAATGGCGCGTCCCTGAGTCATCAGCAGGCGGTTACGCTCCCCTTCTATCCGGACAAGGTCCTGCGTCAGTTGCTCCCGGCTGTCAATACCGATAGCCCCCGTAAGGTCAGAAACTGCCGGTTGTTCATTTTTTTCAAGCACATGCAGCAGGGCAAGAGGAACGTCAAGCTTCCCGGCAACCCAGGCTGCATACTCACACACGGCGCGTGTTGATGACGATCCATCCACGCAGGCAATAACGGTGTTGTCCATAGCATTAAATCCTGACATTAATGACCTCCCATCAGTTTTTCGACTTCTTCGGGTTTATCGTGAACACCAAAGCGATCAACGATAGTACGGGTTGCTTCGTTCATCCCGCGGATCTCAACGTCTGTTCCTTCTCTGCGGAATTTAATAACCACCTTATCCAGTGCGCTGACCGACGTGATATCCCAGAAATGGGCATGCGTAACATCAATGACAACTTTCTCTGCCGCTTCGCGAAAATCAAAATACGCCATAAAGCGGTCGGCGGAGGCAAAGAACACCTGCCCGGTGACCTTATAGAGCCGGGACTCTTCCCTGAGTTCTGAAGAGACAGCCAGAAAACGCGCCACTTTAGTGGCAAAATTCAGGGAAGCGATAAGCACACCGGTCAGTACCCCGAATGCCAGATTATGAGTGGCCACCACCACCACCACTGTTGCCAGCATCACCACGCTGGTAGAAATGGGATGGCTTTTAAGGTCGGTAACTGAACGCCATGAAAAGGTACCAACCGAAACCATGATCATTACGGCGACAAGCGCGGCCATAGGGATTTGCGAGACCAGGTCCCTGAGAAAGACTACCATACACAGCAGGACCACACCGGCAGTGAGGGTGGACAGACGGCCCCGACCGCCGGATTTCACGTTGATAACAGACTGACCAATCATTGCACAGCCCGCCATTCCTCCGACAAATGAGGTGCAGATATTAGCGATGCCCTGAGCCTTGCATTCCCTGTTTTTATCACTGGGGGTATCCGTCATATCGTCCACAATCGTGGCTGTCATCATTGATTCCAGTAACCCTACAATGGCGAGGCCTGCGGAGTAAGGGAGAATAATCAGGAGCGTATCAAGATTCAGCGGGATGTCCGGCACCAGGAAGACCGGCAGACTGTCAGGCAGTTTGCCCATATCCCCGACCGTACGCACGTCCAGATGCAGCCATATGGCAATAGCCGTAAGCACCACGATACAGACAAGGGGTGAGGGGATTGTTTTATTCAGATACGGGAAGAGGTAGATAATGGCGAGCCCTACTGCCGTCATAGCATAAACATGCCAGGTCACATTGGTGAGCTCAGGTAACTGCGCCATGAAAATTAGGATCGCGAGTGCATTAACGAATCCGGTTACCACGGAGCGTGAGACGTAGCGCATGAGCCCGCCGAGTTTAAGATAACCGGCTATCAGCTGGAATACGCCGGTCAGTACGGAGGCAGCCAGTAAGTACTGCAGTCCATGATCCTTCACCAGGGTCACCATCAGGAGCGCCATTGCCCCCGTTGATGAAGATATCATCGCCGGGCGACCACCAAAGAAGGCCATAATCAGCGGGATACAGAAAGCGGAGTAAAGCCCCACCTGAGGGTCAACACCGGCAATAATGGAAAAGGCGATCGCTTCTGGAATGAGTGCGAGCGCGACAACAATACCAGCCAGCACGTCACCACGGACGTTACCCAGCCAGTCCTTACGCGTCGAGGACAGCAACATAGTAATTTCTCAGTTTTTAGATGTAGTTAGCCCCGGAGGACATAGGTTTCAAATACGATAAAACACATCCGCAGACGGGATGTTATTACGTGCGTTCTGAGGCTCGCTCAGTACGGCGGAGGAAGGGAAAACTCAGGGTGGCGTAATGCGCATGATCAGCAGATAAATCCTTGAAAGCAGGTACTCAGCCCTCAGTGAACAGAATAAGTCAGCGTAATGTACTTTAGTGCTGACCACGTGCTCTGTATGATACAGAATCTATCTACTATAAACGAAAATACAGCACGATCAATGCTCACACTCTATATGGGACGTTCGTACCTGGACATGATTATCTGTGTTCAATGTCCCCGCATGACCGTCTTAACATCCAGAATATTACGTTTCCAAAAAAACCAGAAATGATAAAAAATGAGCTTAACGAATGGAAGGGACTTCCCCTGATTATGCGCCTGATTAACTCTTGTGCAATCATGGGGTACACATCGTCCCGGAGGAATTCGTTATGACTATCACGACTGTCGGTATCGATCTTGCTAAAAATGTGTTTGCTGTTCACGGTGTTGATCAAAATGGTAGAACTGTTCTGGTTAAGCCTAAAGTATCGCGTGCTGCACTTCCTGAGTTAATTGCAAGTTTGCCTCCCTGTGTTATCGGGATGGAAGCATGCTCCGGGGCTCACTACTGGGCAAGATTGTTTCGGCAGTATGGTCATGAGCCACGTCTGATGGCTGCTAAGTTTGTATCGCCTTATCGTATGGCCGGAAAATCAGGAAAAAATGATGCAGCTGATGCTCAGGCTATCTGTGAAGCTGTTCGTCGTCCGCATATGCGGTTCGTACCAGTGAAAGACGAAAGCCAGCAGGCCATGCAGTGTTTACATCGTACCCGTCAGGGTTTTATCGAAGAGAAAACAGCAACGTATAATCGTCTGCGAGGATTGATATCTGAATTCGGTGTCATCGCGCCACAAAGTGCTGATGCCCTGCGCCACATGGTTTCTGTGCAGAAGAGCTCTTTACCGCTTCAGGTTCAGCAATGTGTTGATGATTTGATGGAACACGTTGATCGCATTGAAGCTAACATCACTGAATATGACCGAATTTTGTCCCACATAGCCAAAACAGATCATCGCAGTCAGCGGCTGATGGAGCTAAAGGGCGTTGGTCCCACAACGGCCTGTGCACTGGTCGCCAGTATCGGTAATGCACATGATTTTAAAAATGGACGTCAACTGGCAGCCTGGCTGGGGCTGACGCCATCACAATACAGCAGCGGGGGAAAGTCGAAACTCGGCAGGATCACAAAAGCCGGTGATTCGTATCTGCGAACGCTTCTGGTTCAGGGGGCTCGTTCAGTGCTTATTGGCGCCGGGAAAAGGACTGACTCATTCAGCCGTTGGGTTTGTATGTTGGTTGAGCGCAGAGGGTACTGGCGGGCTGTTGTGGCCATCGCCGCCAAAAATGCGCGGCTGTGTTGGGCATCACTACATTACGGTGATGATTTCCGGCTGTACTCAGTCAACTAAAGCTCGAAGCTGTATAACCATCTGACCTGCAATTCGTTGATGATAAAGGGTTAGACCCCGTGAGGCCTATCTGGCTATTGTACAGGATATACGTATCCGCTTAACGAACAAGAACCTCACGCGCGTCTTTCATCAGGGCCCGAATCGATGACGATTCATCATGGCCGTTTATAGTACCGCAGTCTCTCCCCTTTATTTTTACTGAAGAGCAGACAGAAACCATAAATACCGGCTTTGACATGCCGGGGAAGTCCTTATAGTACAATAATTTTCGATATCCAAACTGACCCCTAAATAACCGGCACAGTGCGAACACCATGCCGGGAGATTATGGCTGACAAAACGGGAACGACAGGATCCCGCTGTTGTCGGGGGTCAGAAGGTTTCCCAGTTCTCGCTGGCGTGTTGTTCCGTTTCACGAACGGACTTTACCGCTTTAACCTTACTCTGCGGGCTGGTGTTGCTGATTGTCGGTACTATGGTATTTTTTCGTTCAGCATCGCGTTTTTTATTATCACGGAGACGAAATACGCTCACCTTCTCCTGCAGAATCCGTGACTGATTCTGCAACGAAGCGGCAGTGGCTGCAGACTGTTCCACCAGAGCTGCATTTTGTTGGGTGGTGCTGTCTATCTGGCCCATGGCGCTGTTAATCTGGGCAATACCATCTCCCTGCTCACGACTGGCCTTGGCTATTTCGTCAATCAGCCCTTCCATGCTCTGGACGTTACTGATGATATCCTCCATTCCCCTGTCTGCTTTTTCAACCAGGGTACGGCCGGATGCAATGCGGGAAACGGAGTCATCAATGAGCTCTTTTATTTCCCGCGCGGCAGAAGCACTGCGCTGAGCCAGATTACGAACCTCTCCGGCCACAACCGCAAATCCACGGCCGGACTCGCCGGCGCGTGCGGCTTCCACGGCAGCATTAAGCGCGAGAATGTTGGTCTGGAAGGCAATCCCGTCGATGACCTGGATGATGGCTGTCATTTCAGACGAGGTGTCGTAAATCTCCTGCATCCGGGAAGACACCTCACTCATGACCACTCCATTCTGTTTCACAATGGCCGTTGTTTCTGTCACAAACTGGTAAACCTGTGCTGTATTGCCGGCAGTATTGTTTATGGTGGCCGTCAGTTGTTCCAGAGTGGCCGCCGTCTGTTCCACACCGGCAGCCTGCTCTTCGGTGCGGGCTGACAGGTCTGTATTACCACTGCTGATTTCTGCTGCAGTCAGCGCAATATTGTCCGCTCCCTGACGTACTTCCCGGACGGTGTTACTCAGACTCCCGCACATATCACGCAGTGCCTGCATCAGTTGCCCCAGCTGGTCCTGTGAGTCCACTTTAATCTCCACACACAGGTTACCTTCCGCCACTTCCCGGGCAATCCGGACGGCTGAAATCAACGGACAGGTAATGCTTCTGGTGATCAGCCATGCCAGCACACCTCCCAGAAGAAGCGCCATACACCCAGTGATGATCAGTGTCAGTATGGCTGTCGTACCATTATCATGGATAACTTCATCCGCTTTATCTATGCTTGTTTTTTCGTATTCCACCAGTGCCTGCAGACTGGCAATGTAGTCATTTATGATCGGTAACTGCTGTGACCGAATGAAGTTGTTCAGGGCTTCACGGTCCCCCTGCTCACTGATCTGAAGAGCTTTTACCAGGGTATCTGCATACACCTGACGCTTTTCACCAATGGTTTTCAGCAGCTTAATACCCTGCTCTGAAGTAAACTCCCTGTTAAATTTATCCTGCAGTATATCCACGCGAGCAGCGGTTTTCTCTATCCGCTGCTGTGCATATGTCCTGATATCCGGGTCCCCCGACGTCAGCAGAACCAGTCCAAGCGCACCGTTTGATTCAATACCGGTCTGCCATTCATTCGCCATACGCTCCTGCAGAAGATATTCATCCGTCACGCGCTCGGTGGAAGTGAGCATAGAGTACAGGTACCCCACTCCGGTCACTGTCATGATCATGACAAGAACCAGAATTAGGCTGAAGCTGCCAGCCAGCCTGATACCCACACTAAAGTCTTTGATTTTCATTTTATTACTCGTGAATGAAACTGGTTATTTCGGACCCCGGTGTCCCTGACAAATAACTGGTGCCTCCAGACTTATTTATGAGGAATCATATTTTGATTAACGAGATCTGTTATCGGTATCAGTGTGCCTGAATGGAGTGTGTCAGACACGACCATTTAATACCCCGGAGCGTCCTGCCAAAAAAGACAAGCCGGTGAGGGCTGGTCTGAAATCTGACAATGTCTATGGGGTCTACCGTTGCGTAGAGGGCTGTCACAACGTTAATAAGATTATCGGCAACAGTCCGGTAAACTTTAACGGCACTGTTGCAAATAGTCGGTGGTGATAAACTTATCATCCCCTTTTGCTGATGGAGCTGCACATGAACCCATTCAAAGGCCGGCATTTTCAGCGTGACATCATTCTGTGGGCCGTACGCTGGTACTGCAAATACGGCATCAGTTACCGTGAGCTGCAGGAGATGCTGGCTGAACGCGGAGTGAATGTCGATCACTCCACGATTTACCGCTGGGTTCAGCGTTATGCGCCTGAAATGGAAAAACGGCTGCGCTGGTACTGGCGTAACCCTTCCGATCTTTGCCCGTGGCACATGGATGAAACCTACGTGAAGGTCAATGGCCGCTGGGCGTATCTGTACCGGGCCGTCGACAGCCGGGGCCGCACTGTCGATTTTTATCTCTCCTCCCGTCGTAACAGCAAAGCTGCATACCGGTTTCTGGGTAAAATCCTCAACAACGTGAAGAAGTGGCAGATCCCGCGATTCATCAACACGGATAAAGCGCCCGCCTATGGTCGCGCGCTTGCTCTGCTCAAACGCGAAGGCCGGTGCCCGTCTGACGTTGAACACCGACAGATTAAGTACCGGAACAACGTGATTGAATGCGATCATGGCAAACTGAAACGGATAATCGGCGCCACGCTGGGATTTAAATCCATGAAGACGGCTTACGGCACCATCAAAGGTATTGAGGTGATGCGTGCACTACGCAAAGGCCAGGCCTCAGCATTTTATTATGGTGATCCCCTGGGCGAAATGCGCCTGGTAAGCAGAGTTTTTGAAATGTAAGGCCTTTGAATAAGACAAAAGGCTGCCTCATCGCTAACTTTGCAACAGTGCCATATTCCTTAATCAGCGCAGTATGCTCTCTGAGGGTGGTATCCCGTTCTGCGTAGCGGGAAAGGACTTCCGGACGGCGGATATTAAGCTGCACCGCGACAAATTGCTGAACACCCGGCAGAACCCGGGTTAAATCTGTCAGAAAGGTGCCCAGAAAACGGGCGGTGGTGAGCTGAAGCGCAATTCCCAGCCGGTTATGCCTTCCCCGTCGCTGGTTAATGAAGGCAAGATCTCGCTCATCAAGATGAAAATAGCGCGCCAGCTGCACGTCATTGGGTTCTGCAACATAGCGACCATAATTCAGTTCCTGCTCAGTGGTCAGAAAATCGACGGGCATATAGGCCTTCCTGCCTGACGGTTATATATTAACAATTTCGCAACCGTCCGAAATGTTATAATTTATAAGACAGCATAAAACGGCAGGCATGGACTGTCTATTAAATCGTATTTTTGCCATAATAGACACAAGGTGTCTGATATTCGATTTAAGGTACATTTTTATGCGACTTTTTGGTTACGCACGGGTCTCAACCAGTCAGCAGTCCCTAGATATTCAAATTAGAGCACTTAAGAACGCGGGGGTAAAAGCCAACCGTATTTTTACGGACAAGGCATCGGGAAGTTCAGCTGCCAGGGAAGGACTTGAGCTGTTGCGCATGAAGGTGGAAGATGGAGATGTCATTCTGGTGAAGAAGCTAGACCGTCTTGGTCGTGACACTGCCGATATGATTCAACTAATAAAAGAATTCGATGCCTTGGGTGTGGCAGTCCGATTCATTGATGATGGGATCAGTACCGATGGAGAAATGGGGAAGATGATCGTCACAATTCTATCAGCAGTGGCACAAGCAGAACGTACTCGCATCTTTGAACGAACAAATGAAGGAAGAATTGAGGCCAAGTCTAAAGGAATTAAATTTGGCAGAAAACGGAAAATAGACAGGAATAAAATAAAATTTATGCATGATAAAGGAACTGGAGCAACTGAAATAGCTAAGCATATGGGTATTGCGCGTTCAACCGTATATAAAATTATCAATTCAGAACGTTCACCAATCAATGATTGATTATCTTACAACTGACAAGGTGGAATTGTGAGAACATTTGTTATAATTTGGACGATAGCTTTCATTGCGGTAATTGCTGTAATGTGTACAGTGGATCTTTCATTATATGTACCTTCAATTTACACCGTATTTAATAAAAACAAACCTTTAGTAACTGGTATTATATATATACTACTAATATCTATTTTTATATGGCTAATTGTAGCGTTATATCTTTTAAAAAAATACTCATTTAAAGTAGAGAAATTAAGTTTAGGCGGCGTTAATGTTCTGTTCAATGAAAGTGGTACGTTATATCGCAAAAGTATAAAAAATCATCTGGATTCAAAAAGAGCTATCTTTAAGTTGAAGAAAAATGTGGACGCATTCGATGAAGTTATCTCATCATATTATCAGACATATCAATTTATTAGAGATGAAATGAAACTATTGAATCCAAAAAAAGACAATGAGTTATATAATATTAGCAATGATATGTTAATGGTGTTAAATAAATTTTTAACTAAAAATCAAAATAATTATAAAAGATGGTATAAATATATATCAGATAAGGATGAAGTTATTGATGTTATAACTAATACACCATTAAAAGTTCACCTGACGCCTATAAATAAAATACAAAAGCAATACTATAACTACAGTAAAATATGTAACGATTTTAAAGTAGTAAATGATTTTTTCACATCACGGGTTCAACAAACATTTAACGTGAACACCACCAAATGGGATTGGTAACAAGTAAAGGGGAGTATCATACTCCCCTTTACTGTTTCTGCTAGCCATTACGCATTCTCATTGGGGTAGAAAAAACGTATTCGCACTTATCTTTATCTTGATATGTTAACTCAATCATTTTTCTAAGGTTTTCTGGGTTATTGTGTATCTGATCCCAGTTGACTATTGATATATATGACTTTTCACTCATCAAGTTATCGATAACTCTTTCAGGCATATATGGATATATTTCTTTATATGTTGTTCTGTCGTTGATTGTTATCCACTCGGTTATATTAGGATGAAATTCATTTTTTTCATTTTCACCATGACTGGCTCTAATGTTGTTTGTCCCTGTTGAAGGAAGATTTATAATAAAAATACCTGATTTGCCGTTTCTGGGACTATCCCTCATGGATGAATATAATTCCCAATCAACATGCTTTCTATTTTTAGTCTCAGTCCCAACGAGTAAAATAAGAGCGGATGTATCACGTAAATATTCATCCCTTATTATTTCTCTGATCTTTTGAGGTTCTTCTTCTTCATCAATGTCACCAAGTGATACCGAGCGATTCACAAAAATATCAAAAACATCATTCATTTTTTCAAGTTCGTTTTTGTACCATTGGTCATTAGCATGGTGGTAACTGATGAAAACTTTGTGCTTGGTCACGCTTTTTCCTCATTTATTCTCTGGTTTACGGATTTTACATCTTCATCCATACCGAGTAAAAGTCTTATAATTTATTTTTTCACACTAAGAGATACTCTCAACCACTGGATACAGTATAATCAGGAAGTGGCTACATTCTTCCAATTCAAATGAAGAGAGCAGACTTACATGCAATTCATCCATAATGATCTTGGTCAAAGAAAAAGAGGGGAGATTGTTGAAATCACCCTTACCAGTGGTGCAAATGTTAGACTAATGGATAGTTCTAACTTCAGTAGTTATAAGAATGGCCGACGACATTCCTACATTGGTGGGTTAGCAAAGCGCTCCCCCATAAGGTTACAGATCCCTTCATCAGGCCATTGGCATATTGCTGTAGATATGCAGGGATTAAGGGGGAGTACCAGGGCTTCTGTTCGCGTTCTTCCAGGGGTTCTTCCTGAAATTCAGGATAGGCCGTTAAGCGAAGTTCCTAGTCTGGTAAGAGATAACAGACCACCGTCAACAGCACAGAGCAACGAGATACATGACGTATTTATTTCGCATGCCTCAGAGGATAAAGATGATTTTGTTCGCTCTCTGGCAAACTCATTAATCAGTCACGGCCTTAATGTATGGTATGACGAAATGACGTTAAGAATTGGTGACAGCCTGAGACAAAAAATAGACAAAGGTTTAGCAAACAGTCGTGTTGGGTTAGTAGTTTTGTCTCCGGCGTTTATAAGCAAAGGTTGGACAAATTATGAACTTGATGGAATCGTCACTCGTGCTATTTCTGGTGAGCAAATATTGCTTCCCATATGGCATAATATTACAAAACAAGAAGTTGTCGATTTTAGTCCATCATTAGCAGACAAAGTTGCTCGTAGTACTGCAACTCATACAATCGATGAAATTGCTCATGAGATAGCCGAGCTACTGCATTCTCGTGGTTAATGTTTATCGAAATTCAAATAGCAAAACAAAAGGATCAATCAGCGATCCTTTTTTTATTTTTATGAATATCAATAAATTACATTCTTAACGTACGTTTTCGTTCCATTGGCCTTCAAACCCCATTAGCGCCTGTTCCAGCGGGCATAAACCGCCACCGGAGCCGGACTGGAGCAACACCGTTCCAGTAAACAAAACAATCCCGGTTGATACGCAAGGTGGTGCAAATGAAAGCTAATAAAAAAACAGGGCTTACACGTGAAGCCATTAAAGAGTTCAACGAAAGCCGTAAAGGGCTTGAAGTTGATCTGATGGATGAAGTGCTGAAGTCCCGGCGTACCGCCTGGATGGTTGCCACCGGTTCAGCGGTGGTAACTGTTTTTGCACTCTCTTTAGTTGGTTACGTGGTGCATAAGTACAGCCAGCCAATCCCCGCACATCTGCTAACGCTCAACGAGGCCACTCACGAAGTACAGCAGGTCAAGCTGACCCGCGACCAGACCTCTTATGGTGACGAAATTGATAAGTTCTGGCTGACACAATATGTCATTCACCGTGAGAGCTATGACTTCTATTCAGTTCAGGTCGACTATACGGCCGTTGGCTTAATGTCCACGCCGAACGTGGCAGAGTCTTACCAGAGCAAGTTCAAGGGCCGCAACGGTCTTGATAAGGTTCTGGGCGACAGTGAAACGACCCGCGTGAAGATTAACTCTGTGATCCTCGATAAACCGCACGGCGTAGCAACGATACGCTTTACTACGGTTCGCCGCGTGCGCAGCAATCCCGTTGATGATCAGCCGCAGCGCTGGATTGCCATTATGGGGTATGAATATAAATCGCTGGCGATGAATGCTGAGCAGCGTTATGTCAACCCGCTGGGTTTCCGCGTGACGAGTTATCGCGTCAACCCGGAAGTTAACTGAGGGCTGCCCCATGAAAAAACTACTTCTTTCAGCAGTCGTTTTGTCAGTCCTGGGAGGCGCGGCCACTAACGTTATGGCGCTTGAGGTTGGCCGCAATTCTCCTTATGACTATCGCATTAAAAGCGTTGTTTATAACCCTGTTAATGTGGTCAAAATTGACGCTATCGCCGGTGTGGCTACCCACATTGTTGTCGCGCCTGACGAAACCTATATCACTCATGCTTTTGGCGATTCTGAAAGCTGGACGTTTGCGCACAAAATGAACCATTTTTTTGTGAAGCCGAAACAGGCCATGAGTGATACCAACCTGGTGATCGTCACCGATAAGCGCACCTATAACATCGTCCTCCATTTCATCGGTGAAGAAACGAAGAAAAATGCAGACGGTACGGTATCAAAATCCTTTATTGAAACGCCGTGGGCTGTGCGCCAGGCCGTTCTTCAGCTGACCTATGAATATCCGTTTGAGCAGCAGGAAAAAGCCAAAAGCGCGGCTGATAAAAAACGCATTACGCAGAAGCTGAAGCAGACGGCTTTTGCGGGGGCGAAGAACTATCAGTACGTAATGAGCGAACAGCCTGAAATGCGCAGCATCCAGCCGGTTCACGTCTGGGATAACTACCGCTTTACCCGGTTTGAGTTTCCGGCCAATGCGGAGTTACCGCAGGTCTACATGATCTCGGCCAGTGGCAAAGAAACGCTGCCTAACTCTCATGTTGTGGGTGAGAACCGCAACATCATCGAGGTGGAAACCGTCGCTAAAGAGTGGCGTATTCGTCTGGGCGATAAAGTCGTTGGCGTTCGTAATAATAATTTCGCGCCGGGCGCCGGTGCGGTAGCAACCGGTACGGCTTCCCCGGATGTGCGCAGGGTTCAAATTGGGGAGGATAACTGATGGCCCGTAAAAGTGTCGATGTAGATCAGGAACTCGATGAAAACACCGGAGACGGTGAATTTGAAAGCGAGCGTGGCGGATTTAATGGCAGTAACCGCCGTTCGGCTCCTGGTATGAAAGCCTTTGTCATACTGATGGCGCTGCTTGCTTTGGTATTCATCGGGATTACGGTCATGGGTAAAATTCGCGCCCCGGCTAAAGCTGAAGCTGATAAAGACGGTGGTAAAGCGCAACAGGCCAATACACTGCCAAACTACAGCTTTAACAGCGATCCTGATGTTAATAAACCTGCAACTGCGCAGAATAGCGCCACTGATGCCCGTGCTGTGCAGGCTGCCGCACAGGCAGATGCAGATGCGGGCAGCAGCAATACCGGCGCGCGTACCTCTAATAAGCGTAAAGAACCTTCGCCTGAAGAACTGGCTATGCAGCGTCGTCTGGGCGGCGAGCTGGCCCAGACTAATCAGGCGGCTACAAGCAATAGTCCCGGAGTGCAGCCCCAGGACAACGAAACAAGCGAAGGTAGTTCAGCACTCGCTAAAAACCTGACTCCTGCAAGGCTGAAGGCTAGCCGCGCTGGAGTCATGGCTAATCCCAGCCTGACTGTTCCGAAAGGCAAAATGATCCCCTGTGGTACCGGCACCGAGCTGGATACCACTGTTCCGGGTCAGGTTTCCTGCCGGGTTTCACAGGACGTTTACTCAGCTGATGGACTCGTTAGGCTGATTGATAAAGGCTCATGGGTTGACGGGCAGATTACCGGTGGTATCAAAGACGGCCAGGCGCGCGTGTTTGTTCTCTGGGAGCGTATCCGCAATGACCAGGACGGAACAATCGTTAATATTGACAGTGCCGGAACGAACTCACTCGGCAGCGCGGGGATTCCGGGCCAGGTGGATACCCATATGTGGGAGCGTCTGCGTGGTGCGATCATGATTTCGTTGTTCTCTGACACCTTAACGGCGCTGGTTAACCAGACGCAGAGTAATAACATTCAGTACAACAGTACAGAAAACAGCGGTGAGCAGCTGGCGTCTGAAGCACTCCGCTCTTACATGTCTATCCCCCCTACCCTCTACGATCAGCAGGGTGATGCGGTGAGCATTTTTGTTGCCCGCGACCTCGATTTCAGCGGCGTTTATACGCTCGCAGACAACTAAAAAAGTGGGCGCTTAGCGCCCGCTTTTCTTCAGGAGTAATCATGACTGATGCAGCTTTCTATCAACTTGGCCCACTGCGCGAGTATTTAGAAGATCCTACTGTTTTTGAAATTCGCATTAACTGCTTTCAGGAAGTTATCTGTGATACGTTCAGCGGCCGCAGGGTTGTGCAGAACGCGGCAATTACGGCAGATTTTATTAGGAACCTTGCTAAATCGTTGGTGAGCAGCAACAAGCTGACCATGCAGGCCATTAATGACGTGATCCTGCCTGGCGGGATCAGGGGCGTTATCTGTCTGCCCCCTGCGGTGATTGACGGTACAACGGCCGTAGCGTTTCGTAAGGATTTGGCGGCCGATAAAAATCTGGAGCAGCTGACCCGCGAGGGGATTTTCAGTGACTGCCGGAAGATTACCGGCAGCAAGCAAAGCCTAACGGATGATGATTTTTTCCTTAAAGAGCTGCACAGCAGCGAAAAATGGCCCGCATTCCTGCAAACCGCCGTTGAGAAGAAACGCACTATCGTGATCTGCGGTGAAACCGGGTCGGGGAAAACGGTACTCACGCGCGCGCTGTTAAAATCGCTACATAAAGACGAGCGTGTAATTATTTTAGAGGACGTTCACGAAGTCACGGTCGATCACGTTGTAGAAGCCGTTTATATGATGTACGGCGATGCAGGAAAGATCGGCCGCGTCAGCGCCACTGATGCCCTGCGAGCCTGTATGCGTCTGACACCGGGCCGTATCATCATGACTGAGCTTAGGGATGATGCTGCGTGGGATTATCTTAAAGCACTTAATACCGGCCATCCAGGCGGTGTTATGTCAACGCACGCTAACTCTGCGCGCGATGCCTTTAACCGTATTGGGCTGCTTATCAAGGCGACCCCTATCGGCCGTATGCTCGATATGAGCGATATTATGCGAATGCTCTACTCCACCATTGACGTTGTGGTGCATATGGAAAAGCGGAAAATCAAAGAAATTTATTTTGACCCTGAATATAAAATGCAGTGTGTGAACGGGAGCCTGTAATGAAAAACTTAGCAACCTGGCTTCTGGCCGCAGCATTTACGACAGCCGCCCTGCCCGCCTTTGCGGTGGAACCATCCGTTCAGGTTGGCTACTCGCCTGAAGGAAGCGCCCGCGTTCTCGTCCTGAGCGCCATTGACTCCGCAAAAACCTCGATACGGATGATGGCTTATTCTTTTACCGCCCCGGATATTATGAAAGCACTGGTAGCAGCCAAAAAACGGGGAGTTGATGTGAAAATCGTAATTGATGAAAGGGGCAATACGGGGCGCGCCAGCATTGCGGCCATGAACTACATAGCGAACAGCGGCATCCCTTTGCGTACTGACAGTGATTTCCCTATCCAGCATGACAAGGTGATCATCGTGGATAATGTGACCGTTGAAACTGGCAGCTTTAATTTCACCAAAGCGGCCGAAACGAAAAACTCGGAGAATGCGGTGGTGATCTGGAACATGCCTAAGCTCGCTGAATCATTCCTCGAACACTGGCAAGACCGCTGGAATCGGGGGAGAGACTACCGTTCCAGCTACTGAATACTGACCGCCAAAAGGCGGTTTTTTTGTTCAAAGAAACTGATCTCAGTATCGCGCCCGGGGCAGCTGGCCAACGTCGCCGGCATCGCGCCGGCAAAAATCGAAAAACAGAAATATCAGCAAGATAGCTTAAACAGGTGTCGGGAAATTTCGTTGAGATATTTTGAAGGAATCACAGTGTAAGCAGGCGCTTTTTCAGGGAGGCGCGTTCTTGCGGGTTGCGTCCCTTGTGATTGGCGATGCGATCCGCCGTGGCGGCCTGGCGCTTGACGGGCCAGTAGGAGCGGCCATCCTTGCCCATCGACCAGACGCTGCTGGCCTGGTTTTCCAGCAGGGGCAGATGGGCGCTCAGGGCTTCGGGCGACGCGCTGGTCAGCGCCGTGCGCTCACGGGTGCGCCAGCGCTGATGCCAGAGCTTCTTGTCCTCGCGCTCGCTGCCGCAGGTCGTGTGCCCGACGATGGGTGTTTTGCGGCGGCTGCGGCTCATAACGTAGTGGTCTCCAAGAACATTCAGGACTGATCCCAGGCGTCGATGGTCAAGACCTGATCGGCAGGACAGGCGGCTACGCGGTCGGGAACTGGATGGTGTTCAGTCTCATGCCGACCCCATTCGATTGATCGCGTCGCTTGCGGCACGCTGCGACGCAAGGAGGTTTGCGACCTGGTTTAGCAGCCGTGTCCGCTGCATGTCTGTTACCTATCTCCCCGACCGCTCATTGGACCAACTCCAGAGATTGGGCTCTATCGCTCAGCCAATACGAAACCGGCATTGGCTGATGCCACAACCGAGACTAACACAAATGGCTCGGTACCTGTATTTCGCGCCCCGTGCACTTGGCCCGGTCTTGCCACGGCTATCTCACCTTCCCTGAGGGCACGAACAATCCCATTGCCCTGAAAGTAATCAGCCATTCCCGACAAAACAGTCCACGTGTCTTGGCCGTGAGGATGAATGTGAGCCGCAATTTCCTGCCCGGGATGGACATGCCAAACCACGATAATTGAGTCTCGGGTTTCAAGCACAACGGAACGAATAGGCTCGCCTTCGGACGGCTGAACATACTCGGCTACAGAAAATATTCTCGATTCAACAGTCATCGGAGATCCCTCTTTCACAGTTGTCGTTACGGTCTTCATCGTCGGCATCCTGACGCACGGCGGGCAATTGCTGGAGCAACGCCGGCAGCCATTCCTGTACCGTCTCCCACACCACATCGAGGTTGATGTCGAAATAGCCGTGAGCCATGCGATTACGCATATTGCGCATGCTGCGCCACGGCACGTCGGCATGCGCCTGGGTGAACTCGACGTAGCCATCCATCACCTTTGTGGCCGCCTCGCCGATGACGATCAGGCTCATGATGACGGCCTGCTGGGTGCGCTTGTCGGCCAAGAAGTCGTCCTTGGCCATCCCTTCCACGAAGCTGCGCACATCGGTTGCGGCCTGCTGAATGTGGTCGAGGTAATCGGGCAGGCGGTTCTCGCTCATATCGGTTGCGCCTCCGCGAGCACCTTGGCCCGGAACTTCGGCGGCAGGTCGCCGGGAGTCAGCAGATCGACGTCAACGCCGAGCAGCGATTTCAGTTCTTCTTCCAAATCGCCCAAGTCCAACAACGTGGCACCGGGCAGCGCATCGACCAACAGGTCGAGGTCGCTGCCATCCCGGTCGGTGCCATGCAGCACCGAGCCGAAGACGCGCGGGTTCGCGGCGCGAAAGCGGCCTACCGCTTCACGCACTGCGCTTCGCTTCATGTCAAGCACAACAGACGGTCGCATGCGCATCCTTTCTTATCGAAACTCGTTGAGATGATATGCAATCAAGAATAGAATTTCAAGAACTATTTTCGAGAATCGCAATGCCTTGATTCCCGTGCCGCGCCGGTTGCCTTGGCGGGCTTGTCACAAACCTACGTTTTCAAGAAGAAGGAAACCGCATGCCCCGCCGTTCGATCCTCTCCGCCGCCGAGCGCGAAAGCCTGCTGGCGTTGCCGGACACCAAGGATGAGTTGATCCGTCACTACACGTTCAGCGAAAGCGACCTCTCCATCATCCGGCAGCGGCGCGGCCCGGCCAATCGGCTGGGCTTCGCGGTGCAGCTCTGCTACCTGGGGTCGTCTCAGAATTCGGAAAATAAAGCACGCTAAGGCGTAGTCACCCCGTGACTCCCCCGCGCCGATGCAGCGAGCTTCGTTCCGTCTTGCAGTGACGCAATCAGCGGGCAGGAAACGTTCCCTTTCCGCGCGTGGCAGGCGCACACCAGTTCAGACAGCACGGCCTCCATGCGTGCCAAGTCGGCCATCTTCTCGCGCACATCCTTGAGCTTGTGCTCGGCCAGGCCGCTGGCTTCCTCGCAATGGGTGCCATCCTCCAGCCGCAGTAGCTCGGCGATTTCGTCCAGGCTAAAGCCCAGCCGCTGGGCCGATTTCACGAACCGCACTCGTGTTACATCCGCCTCGCCATAGCGGCGAATGCTGCCATAGGGCTTGTCTGGCTCTGGCAGCAGGCCCTTGCGCTGGTAGAACCGGATGGTCTCCACATTGACCCCGGCCGCCTTGGCAAAAACGCCAATGGTCAGATTCTCAAAATTAATTTGCATATCGCTTGACTCCGTACATAACTACGGAAGTAAGCTTAAGCTATCCAAACCAAATTTGAAAGGACAAGCGTATGTCTGAACCACAAAACGGGCGCGGCGCGCTCTTCGCCGGTGGGCTGGCCGCCATTCTTGCGTCGGCCTGCTGCCTGGGGCCGCTGGTTTTGATCGCCTTGGGGTTCAGCGGGGCATGGATCGGCAACCTGACGGTGCTGGAACCCTATCGCCCGATCTTCATCGGCGCAGCGCTGGTCGCGCTGTTTTTCGCCTGGCGGCGCATCTACCGCCCGGCGCAAGCCTGCAAACCGGGTGAGGTCTGCGCGATTCCCCAAGTGCGAGCTACTTACAAGCTCATTTTCTGGATCGTGGCCGCGCTGGTCCTGGTCGCGCTCGGATTTCCCTACGTCATGCCATTTTTCTATTAATCACAGGAGTTCATCATGAAAAAACTGTTTGCCGCCCTCGCCCTCGCTGCCGTTGTTGCCCCCGTGTGGGCCGCCACCCAGACCGTCACGCTGTCCGTACCGGGCATGACCTGCTCCACCTGCCCGATCACCGTCAAGAAGGCGATTTCCAAGGTCGAAGGCGTCAGCAAAATTGACGTGACCTTCGAGACACGCGAAGCGGTTGTCACGTTCGATGATGCCAAGACCAGCGTGCAGAAGCTGACCAAGGCAACCGGAGACGCGGGCTATCCGTCCAGCGTCAAGCAGTGAGCCACTGAACCCGAACCTGGGGCGATCATGGGACTGATTACACGCATTGCCGACAAGGCTGGCGCGCTTGGCAGCGTTGTTTCCGCGATGGGATGCGCTGCCTGTTTCCCGGCTATCGCCAGCCTGGGCGCGGCCATCGGCCTTGGCTTTCTACAGGAATACGAAGGGTTGTTTATCTCCAAGCTGCTGCCGCTGTTCGCAGTCGTGGCTTTGCTGGCGAATGCACTGGGCTGGCTGAGTCATCGGCAATGGTACCGCAGCCTGCTCGGGATGGTCGGCCCAGCCATCGTGCTGGCGGCCATGCTCTTGTTTTTTGGCAATTGGTGGACGGCGAACCTCCTCTATGTCGGTCTGGCCTTGATGATCGGGGTGTCGATCTGGGATCTGCTCTCACCGGCCAACCGCCGCTGCGAACTACCACCCAAACACGGCTAACTGCATTGGCAGTTGCCGAAACGAAAAGGAACGATGCAATGTATTTGAATATCACCGGAATGACCTGCGACTCGTGCGCGACACATGTCAAGGACGCCCTGGAGAAAGTGCCGGGCGTGCTGTCGGCGCTCGTGTCCTACCCGAAAGGCTCCGCGCAACTCGCCACCGATCCCGGCACCTCGCCAGAGGCGCTGACCGCCGCTGTGGCCGGCCTCGGCTACAAGGCCACACCCGCCGATGCCCCATCCACTTCAGCGCGGGGCAGACTGCTTGGCAAGGCGCTGGGATGGCTGGGCGGTGGCGACAAGGCTGGTGGTGATGGGGACGGACTGCACGTCGCCGTTATTGGCAGCGGCGGAGCCGCGATGGCGGCGGCGCTGAAGGCCGTCGAGCAAGGTGCGAACGTCACGCTGATCGAGCGCGGCACCATCGGCGGTACTTGCGTCAATGTCGGCTGCGTGCCGTCCAAGATCATGATCCGCGCTGCCCATATCGCCCATTTGCGCCGTGAAAGCCCATTCGACAGTGGCATCGCGGCGACTGTGCCTGCGATTGATCGCAGCAAACTACTGGCCCAGCAGCAGGCGCGCGTCGATGAGCTGCGCCACGCCAAGTACGAAGGCATCCTGGACAGCAACCCGGCCATCACCGTGCTGCATGGTGAAGCGCGTTTCAAGGACGACCAGAGCCTTGCCGTCCGTTTAAACGATGGCGGCGAGCGTGTGGTGGCGTTCGACCGCTGCCTGGTCGCCACGGGTGCCAGCCCGGCCGTGCCGCCGATTCCGGGCCTGAAAGAGTCACCCTACTGGACTTCCACCGAGGCCCTGGTCAGCGACACCATTCCCGAGCGCCTGGCCGTGATCGGCTCGTCTGTGGTGGCGCTGGAACTGGCGCAAGCCTTTGCCCGGCTGGGCAGCAAAGTGACGATCCTGGCACGCAGCACGCTGTTCTTCCGCGAAGACCCGGCCATCGGCGAGGCCGTTACAGCCGCGTTCCGTGCCGAAGGGATCAAGGTATTGGAATACACGCAAGCCAGCCAGGTCGCGCATGTGGACGGCGAATTCGTGCTGACCACCGGGTACGGTGAAATACGCGCCGACCAGCTGCTGGTCGCCACTGGCAGGGCACCGAACACGCGCAGCCTGGCATTGGAAGCGGCGGGAGTCGCTGCCAATGCGCAGGGGGCCATCGTCATCGACAAGGGCATGCGCACCAGTACGCCACACATTTATGCGGCTGGCGACTGCACCGACCAGCCTCAGTTCGTCTATGTGGCGGCAGCGGCCGGCACCCGTGCTGCGATCAACATGACTGGCGGCGATGCGGCCCTGGACCTGACCGCAATGCCGGCCGTGGTGTTCACCGACCCGCAGGTCGCCACCGTGGGCTACAGCGAGGCGGAAGCACATCACGACGGGATCGAGACCGACAGTCGCACCTTGACCTTGGACAACGTGCCGCGTGCGCTTGCCAACTTCGACACACGCGGCTTCATCAAGCTGGTCATCGAGGAAGGTAGCGGACGGCTCATCGGCGTGCAAGCGGTGGCCCCGGAAGCGGGTGAACTGATCCAGACGGCGGTGCTCGCCATTCGCAACCGTATGACCGTGCAGGAACTGGCCGACCAATTGTTCCCCTACCTGACCATGGTCGAAGGGCTGAAGCTCGCGGCGCAGACCTTCAGCAAGGACGTGAAGCAGCTTTCGTGCTGCGCCGGATGAGGAAAAGGAGGTGTTCAATGAGCGCCTACACAGTGTCCCGGCTGGCCCTTGATGCCGGGGTGAGCGTGCATATCGTGCGCGACTACCTGCTGCGCGGATTGCTACGGCCGGTCGCGTACACCACGGGCGGCTACGGCTTGTTCGATGACACCGCGTTGCAACGGCTGCGCTTTGTACGGGCTGCCTTCGAAGCGGGTATCGGCCTGGACGCACTGGCGCGGCTGTGCCGGGCGCTGGATGCTGCGGACGGTGACGGTGCGTCTGCGCAGCTTGCCGTGTTGCGGCAACTCGTCGAGCGTCGGCGCGAGGCCCTGGCCAGCCTCGAAATGCAACTGGCCGCCATGCCAACCGAACCGGCACAGCACGCGGAGAGTCTGCCATGAACAGCCCAGAGCACTTGCCGTCTGAGACGCACAAACCGATCACCGGCTACTTGTGGGGCGCGCTGGCCGTGCTCACCTGTCCCTGCCATTTGCCGATTCTCGCCATTGTGCTAGCCGGCACGACGGCCGGCGCGTTCATCGGGGAGCACTGGGGTATTGCAGCCCTCACGCTGACCGGCTTGTTTGTCCTGTCTGTGACGCGGCTGCTGCGGGCCTTCAAGGGAAGATCATGACCGCTTCCCAGCCAGCCGAGAGTGGGCAGCTTTGAGCTTCGCTACCAATCTGGAGGAGTACCACCATGAACGCAAACGCCCCGAACACTGCCAGTTGCACCACCTGCTGCGTATGCTGCAAAGAAATTCCGCTCGATGCCGCCTTCACCCCGGAAGGCGCGGAATACGTCGAACATTTCTGCGGGCTGGATTGCTATGAACGCTTCCAGGCACGCGCCAAGGCCGCGACAGAATCTGACATTGCGCCTGTCCCTGGCGGTTCGCAGCCGTCAGATTGAGGCATACCCTAACTTGATGCCAGATGCCATGTGCAAACGATGTCAGAATAGAGTTAAATTTCCTATTGATTGACATATTCCGTCAAAGGTAATAGATTTCATCCTGACACTTTTGCCTTTGGAGGCATCTTGCAAGGTCAACGCATCGGCTATGTCCGCGTCAGCAGCTTCGACCAGAACCCGGAACGGCAATTGGAGGGTGTTCAGGTGGCGCGGGTGTTCACCGACAAGGCTTCTGGCAAGGACACCCAGCGTCCCGAGCTGGAAAGGCTGCTGGCCTTCGTCCGCGAGGGCGACACCGTGGTGGTGCATAGCATGGACAGGCTGGCACGCAACCTTGATGACCTGCGCCGCATCGTCCAAGGGCTGACACAACGGGGCGTGCGCATGGAGTTCGTCAAAGAAGGGCTGAAGTTCACCGGCGAGGACTCACCGATGGCCAATCTGATGCTGTCGGTCATGGGAGCCTTCGCTGAGTTCGAGCGCGCCCTGATCCGCGAACGTCAGCGCGAGGGAATCGTGCTGGCCAAGCAGCGCGGTGCCTACCGGGGACGAAAGAAATCGCTGAACAGCGAACAAATTGCCGAGTTGAAACGGCGAGTTGCGGCAGGCGACCAAAAAACCTTGGTGGCCCGTGACTTCGGCATCAGCCGCGAAACCTTGTACCAGTACCTGCGGGAAGACTGACCATGCCACGCCGCTCAATCCTGTCCGCCACCGAGCGCGAAAGCCTGCTGGCACTGCCAGATGCCAAAGACGAACTGATACGGCACTACACGTTCAACGAAACCGACCTGTCGGTGATCCGTCAGCGTCGCGGCGCCGCGAATCGATTGGGCTTCGCTGTGCAGCTTTGCTACTTGCGATTCCCTGGCACCTTTTTGGGCGTCGATGAGCCTCCGTTTCCGCCCCTGTTGCGCATGGTGGCCGCGCAACTCAAGATGCCAGTGGAAAGTTGGAGCGAGTACGGCCAGCGCGAACAGACACGGCGGGAGCACTTGGTCGAGCTGCAAACGGTTTTTGGGTTCAAGCCCTTCACCATGAGCCACTATCGGCAAGCCGTGCATACATTGACCGAGCTGGCCTTGCAGACCGACAAAGGCATCGTGCTGGCGAGCGCACTTGTCGAGAATCTGCGGCGGCAGAGCATTATCCTGCCCGCCATGAATGCCATCGAGCGCGCAAGCGCCGAGGCCATCACCCGTGCCAACCGACGCATTTACGCGGCGCTGACCGATTCTTTGTTATCACCCCACCGTCAGCGCCTGGACGAACTTCTCAAGCGCAAGGACGGCAGTAAAGTGACGTGGCTGGCATGGCTGCGCCAGTCGCCTGCCAAACCGAACTCTCGCCACATGCTCGAACATATTGAGCGCCTGAAATCCTGGCAAGCACTTGATCTGCCCGCAGGCATCGAGCGGCAGGTTCACCAGAACCGCCTGCTCAAAATCGCTCGTGAAGGTGGCCAGATGACGCCTGCTGATCTGGCAAAGTTCGAGGTGCAACGACGCTATGCCACGCTGGTAGCGCTGGCCATCGAAGGCATGGCCACCGTCACCGATGAAATCATCGACCTTCACGATCGCATCATCGGCAAGCTGTTCAACGCGGCCAAGAACAAGCATCAGCAGCAGTTCCAGGCTTCCGGCAAGGCGATCAACGACAAGGTGCGGATGTATGGGCGCATCGGTCAAGCGTTGATTGAGGCCAAGCAAAGCGGCAGCGATCCGTTCGCCGCCATCGAGGCCGTTATGCCCTGGGACACCTTCGCCGCCAGCGTCACCGAAGCGCAAACATTGGCGCGGCCTGCCGACTTTGATTTCCTGCACCACATCGGTGAAAGCTATGCCACGCTACGCCGCTACGCGCCGCAGTTCCTGGGCGTGCTCAAATTGCGGGCTGCGCCCGCCGCCAAGGGTGTGCTCGATGCCATCGACATGCTGCGCGGCATGAACAGCGACAGCGCGCGCAAGGTGCCCGCCGATGCGCCAACCGCATTCATCAAGCCGCGCTGGGCAAAGCTGGTTCTGACCGACGACGGCATCGACCGGCGTTACTACGAGTTATGCGCCCTGTCGGAGCTGAAGAACGCGCTGCGCTCCGGTGATGTCTGGGTGCAGGGTTCTCGCCAGTTCAAGGACTTCGACGAATACCTGGTGCCGGTCGAGAAGTTCGCCACTTTGAAGCTGGCCAGCGAATTGCCGCTGGCAGTGGCCACCGACTGCGACCAATACCTGCATGACCGGTTGGAATTGTTGGAGGCGCAACTCGCCACAGTCAACCGCATGGCTGCGGCCAACGACTTACCGGATGCCATCATCACCACCGCGTCAGGCCTGAAGATCACGCCGCTGGACGCGGCAGTACCAGACGCCGCGCAAGCCATGATCGACCAGACAGCTATGCTGCTGCCGCACCTCAAAATCACCGAGTTGCTGATGGAGGTCGATGAATGGACGGGCTTCACCCGCCACTTCACACACCTGAAGACCAGCGACACGGCCAAGGACAAAACCTTGCTGTTGACGACGATCCTGGCCGACGCGATCAACCTGGGTCTGACCAAAATGGCCGAGTCCTGCCCTGGCACCACCTACGCCAAGCTGTCTTGGCTGCAAGCCTGGCACATCCGCGATGAAACCTATTCGACGGCGCTGGCCGAGCTGGTGAATGCGCAGTTTCGGCAACCCTTCGCCGGCAACTGGGGTGACGGCACCACGTCATCGTCGGACGGCCAGAACTTCAGAACCGGCAGCAAAGCAGAAAGCACTGGTCATATCAACCCGAAGTATGGAAGCAGTCCAGGACGGACTTTCTACACCCATATCTCCGACCAGTACGCGCCCTTCAGTGCCAAGGTGGTCAACGTGGGCATTCGTGATTCAACTTACGTGCTTGATGGCCTGCTGTACCACGAGTCGGACTTGCGCATCGAGGAACACTACACCGACACGGCAGGCTTCACCGATCACGTGTTTGGCTTGATGCATTTGCTGGGATTTCGCTTCGCGCCGCGTATCCGTGACTTGGGCGAAACCAAGCTATTCATCCCCAAGGGCGATGCCGCCTATGACGCGCTCAAGCCGATGATTAGCAGCGACAGGCTGAACATCAAGCAAATACGCGCCCATTGGGATGAAATTCTGCGGCTGGCCACCTCCATCAAGCAAGGCACGGTAACGGCTTCGCTGATGCTGCGCAAACTCGGCAGCTACCCGCGCCAGAACGGCTTGGCCGTGGCGTTGCGCGAGCTGGGGCGCATCGAGCGCACGCTGTTCATTTTGGATTGGCTGCAAAGCGTGGAGCTGCGCCGCCGCGTCCATGCGGGGCTGAATAAGGGCGAGGCGCGCAACGCGCTGGCCAGGGCGGTCTTCTTCTACCGATTGGGTGAAATCCGCGACCGCAGTTTTGAGCAGCAGCGCTACCGGGCCAGCGGCCTCAATCTGGTGACGGCGGCCATCGTGTTGTGGAACACGGTATATCTGGAGCGTGCCACCAGTGCTTTGCGTGGCAACGGCACGGCGCTGGACGACACATTGTTGCAATATCTGTCGCCGCTGGGGTGGGAGCACATCAACCTGACCGGCGATTACCTATGGCGCAGCAGCGCCAAAGTCGGTGCGGGGAAGTTTAGGCCATTGCGACCGCTGCCACCGGCTTAGCGTGCTTTATTTAATGAGATGGTCACTCCCTCCTTCCCGGTACTATGCTGAGGACAGGCTTTCATTCGGAGAACTATCATGGAAAACATTGCGCTCATTGGTATCGATCTGGGTAAAAACTCTTTCCATATTCATTGCCAGGATCGTCGCGGGAAGGCTGTTTACCGTAAAAAATTTACCCGGCCAAAGTTGATCGAATTTTTGGCGACATGCCCCGCTACAACCATCGCAATGGAAGCCTGTGGCGGTTCTCACTTTATGGCACGCAAGTTGGAAGAGTTGGGGCATTCCCCAAAGCTGATATCACCACAATTTGTCCGCCCGTTCGTTAAAAGCAATAAAAACGACTTTGTCGACGCCGAAGCTATTTGTGAAGCTGCATCGCGTCCGTCTATGCGTTTTGTGCAGCCCAGAACGGAATCTCAGCAGGCAATGCGGGCTCTGCATCGTGTCCGTGAATCCCTGGTTCAGGATAAGGTAAAAACAACCAATCAAATGCATGCTTTTCTGCTGGAATTTGGCATTAGCGTTCCCCGAGGAGCTGCCGTTATTAGCCGACTGAGTACCATTCTTGAGGATAATAGTTTGCCTCTTTACCTCAGCCAGTTATTGCTGAAATTACAACAGCATTATCACTATCTTGTTGAGCAGATTAAAGATTTGGAATCCCAGTTGAAACGAAAGTTGGACGAAGATGAGGTTGGACAGCGCTTGCTGAGCATTCCCTGCGTCGGAACACTGACAGCGAGTACTATTTCAACTGAGATTGGCGACGGGAAGCAGTACGCCAGCAGCCGTGACTTTGCGGCGGCAACAGGGCTTGTACCTCGGCAGTACAGCACGGGAGGTAGGACGACATTGCTGGGAATTAGTAAGCGAGGTAATAAAAAGATCCGAACTTTGTTGGTTCAATGTGCCAGGGTATTCATACAAAAACTGGAACACCAGTCTGGCAAATTGGCCGATTGGGTCAGGGATTTACTGTGCCGGAAAAGCAACTTTGTCGTCACTTGTGCTCTGGCAAACAAGCTGGCCAGAATAGCCTGGGCCCTAACGGCACGACAGCAAACTTATGTAGCATAACGGCAGAAATACACCGGTTTAAAGAATTACTGATCTGGTTTTGCGAATACTGATATTGATGATACTAACGGCCCACCGGCCTGTTGAGGAACCTGTAAAACGGAAAGGCTCATTGAAGCCGTATATTTTCTGGAGGTTCATCAGGCGCGGAACTCATCAAGGCGCGGGAATAAAATCCCATTCAGACGCCGGATAGATTCAAGCAAGCCAACTTGTCGTCAAAATCGGTGTTGCAAAAACGGGAGTGACCATAGATTCCGTTTTCTGAGACGACCCCAATATGACGTAGAGCATCAGTGCTTTGTGGGGCGATAATCCCAAATTCGGATACCAGACCCCGAAGACGGTTATACGTTGCCGTTCTTTCCTGGATAAATCCCTGCCTTGTCCGATGCAAGCACTGCATTGCCTGCTGACTTTCGTCTTTGACGGGTACAAAGCGCATATGCGGCCGCTGCACAGCCTCACAAATAGCTATTGCATCAGCTGCATCATTTTTCCCGGTCTTACCCGCCATGCGATAGGGTGAGACAAATTTTGGGGCCATCAACCGGACATCATGGCCATACTGCCTGAATAATCTTGCCCAATAGTGGGCACCCGAGCAGGCTTCCATTCCAATTACACAGGGAGGTAAACCTGCGATGAGTTCAGGAAGTGCTGCACGTGACACCTTGGGTTTAACCAGAACTGCTTTACCATTTTGGTCAACGCAGTGAACTGCAAACACATTTTTAGCAAGATCGATACCGACAGTAGTGATGGTCATAACGAATCTCTCTGGGTCAATATTTACCCCATGATTGCACGAAAGTTAATCAGGTGCATATCCAGGGGAAGTCCCTTCCATTCGCTAAGGCTTTGGCCAGCGATATTCTCCGGTGAGATTGATGTGTTCCCAGGGGATAGGAGAAGTCGCTTGATATCTAGTATGACGTCTGTCGCACCTGCTTGATCGCGGCCGCGATAGCTAGATCGCGTTGCTCCTCTTCTCCATCCGCGTTCCAAGCTGCGGAAAGGCACCCATAAGCGTACGCCTGGTCGAGCAGGCGACGCGGATCGACGTCCAGCGCACGAGAGAATGCGTCCGCCATCTGTGCAATGCGTCTAGGATCGAGACAAAGGTCGTCTCTGTCAGCCGGATCGTAGAACATATTGGCGGCGCCAAAGCCCACTTCACCGACCAGACCGACGGGATCTATCACCAGCCAGCCGCGACTGGAGAACATGATGTTTTCATGATGCAGATCGCCATGTAGCCCACGCAGTTCCGAGGCATTGCTCATCATTTGATCGGCTATAATCGCCGCGTGGACGTAGTCAGTTTGACAACCTGCGTTTTGATCATCGCGCGCCCGCTGAAACAAAGCTGCAAAGCGATCCCGGATCGGGAGAAGGGCAGAAGGCAGGGGTTCCTCAGATGCGGCATACAGCTTCGCCATTAGTTCCGCTGCAATTTCGGTCGCCTGGTAGTCGCCGTGCTCGGCAACGATGTGAGAGAGCATTCGCTCCCCGGCATATTCGAGCAACATCAGATTGTTCTCACGACCGAGCAACCGGACTGCTCCCCTCCCATTGCGCCATACCAGATAGTCGGCCCCGCGCAGTTCATCAGCAATGTCTTCTATAGGTTTCAATCCCTTGACGATTGCAGGAGTCCCGTCTGGCAATGAAACTTTCCAAACGAGGCTGGAAAAGGTGTCCGCAATGAGAACAGGTTGCGAAACGTGCCAATGAGCAGGAAAAACAGGCGGCATGAACATCAACCCCAAGTCAGAGGGTCCAATCGCAGATAGAAGGCAAGGCGTTCGCGGTCGGGGGCTTCGATCCCCAATACATTGAATAGGACAGCGAAGGCGCGCTCTGCTTCATCTGGCGCTGCCCAGTTCTCTTCGGCGTTAGCAATCATGAGTGCCAAATCGGCATAGCGATCTGCTGTTCCGAGCCGCCCAAGGTCGATCAGACCCGTGCATTGAAGAGTTTTAGGGTCCACCATGAAGTTCGGCATGCAGGGATCACCATGGCAAACAACCATATCGGTGCGCTCTTGGTCGAGCCGCACCGGTAGCTCTCGTTCGACACGAGCCAAAAGATCGAGCTGCGGCGTACTCTTGTCCTCGTCCGGTAAGAAGTCGGGATTGACGGCATTGCGGGACACCACATCAACGGCGCGTCCGAACATTCGCGACAGCCTGCGCTCAAACGGACATTGATCAACCGATAGGCTGTGAACAGCGCCAAGTTGCTGCCCCATTGACGGCCACGCTTTGAGCAAATCCGCTCCAGACAGATCAGCCGCCGGTACTCCCGGAATTGCCGTTATCACCAAGCATGCACCCTCCTGTTCCTCCTGCCAGTTGATGACCTCGGGGCAAGCCACACCTCGACCTTTGAGCCAAATGAGGCGGTCACGCTCTCCAGCGAGCTCACCGCGGCGGGAAGCAGGTGCGATTTTCGCGAAGGCATGCCCGTCACCACGTCGAAAAACAAAATCACCAGATTCTCCGCCTCTGACAGGCAACCAGTCAGAATGCGATTCACCAAAAAAAATATTAGTTCGATTCAATGGAGGTTCCTTCAGTTTTCTGATGAAGCGCGAATATAGAGAAATATCCCGAATGTGCAGTTAACGAATTCTTGCGGTTTCTTTCAGCGCCGCCAATACCGCCAGCCCGTCGCGCAAGGGGCGCGGCTCGTGTGTGCGGATGAAGTCAGCTCCACCTGCGGCGGCGGCAAGCTCTGCAGCGAGTGTCGCGGCCCCGACATCCCCCGGACCACGGCCTGTGAGCGCGCGCAGAAAGGATTTGCGCGAAACAGACAGAAGCACCGGCAAATCGAAGCGCAGCCGCAATTCATCGAACCGCGCCAGCACCGAGAGCGAGGTTTCGGGAGCAGCCCCCAGAAAAAACCCCATGCCGGGATCAAGGACAAGGCGGTTGCGTTTGATACCGGCACCCGTCAGCGCCGCGATGCGCGCGTCAAAGAACGCCGCAATGTGATCCATGATGTCGCCAGCGGGTGCCTCGCGCCGATCTGCCTGCCCGTCTTGCACCGAATGCATAACGACGAGTTTGGCAGATGATTTCGCCAATTGCGGATAGAACGCAGCGTCTGGAAAACCGCGAATATCATTGAGATAGGCCACACCACGCGACAAGGCATAGGCTTGCGTCGCGGGTTGATAACTGTCGAGCGAGACGGGAATGCCATCTGCCTTGAGCGCGTCCAGCACCGGCGCGATACGCGCGATTTCTGTGTCGGACGAAACAGGCGCGGCGTCGGGATTGCTGGATGCCGGACCGAGGTCGATCACATCTGCCCCCTCGGCCATCAGCTTACGCGCCTGCGCAATGGCTGCGTCTGGCGCCAGATACCGGCCTCCATCGGAGAAACTGTCCGAGGTTATGTTGACGATGCCGAAAATGATGAGCGATTTATTCATGGGGGCTTCTATAATAATAATAATCGAGCATGAGTCTCATACGGATGCTCGGGTCGAAAGGGAATCCCCAGGCGAGTAACCTGTTTGCGGTGCTCCATTAGCTGCAGGAGCAGAATAGCATACATCTGGAAGCAAAGCCAGGAAAGCGGCCTATGGAGCTGTGCGGCAGCGCTCAGTAGGCAATTTTTCAAAATATTGTTAAGCCTTTTCTGAGCATGGTATTTTTCATGGTATTACCAATTAGCAGGAAAATAAGCCATTGAATATAAAAGATAAAAATGTCTTGTTTACAATAGAGTGGGTATCGGAGACGAAGAAGGACAAGGTACATGCTGACCGATACCAAGCTGCGCAATCTCAAGCCCAGGGACAAACTCTACAAAGTGAATGACCGGGAAGGTCTCTATGTGGGGGTCGCCTCAGAAAACGGAATCTATGGTCACTCCCGTTTTTGCAACACCGATTTTGACGACAAGTTGGCTTGCTTGAATCTATCCGGCGTCTGAATGGGATTTTATTCCCGCGCCTCGATGAGTTCCGCGCCTGATGAACCTCCAGAAAATATACGGCTTCAATGAGCCTTTCCGTTTTACAGGTTCCTCAACAGGCCGGTGGGCCGTTAGTATCATCAATATCAGTATTCGCAAAACCAGATGAATGATTGTTTAAACTGGTGTATTTCTGCCTTTATGCTTCGTAAGTTTGCTGTCGCGCCGTCAGTGCCCAGGCTATTCTGGCCAGCTTGTTTGCCAGAGCACAGGTGACGACAAAGTTGCTTTTCCGACACAACAACTCCCTGACCCAGTCGGCCAACTTGCCAGACTGGTGTTCCAGTTTTTGTATGAATACCCTGGCACACTGAACCAACAAAGTTCGGATCTTTTTGTTGCCCCGCTTGCTAATCCCTAACAATGTCGTCCGACCTCCCGTGCTGTACTGTCGGGGTACCAGCCCTGTTGCCGCCGCAAAGTCACGGCTGCTGGCGTACTGCTTCCCGTCGCCAATCTCAGTTGAAATAGTACTGGCAGTCAGCGTTCCAACGCAGGGAATACTCAGCAAGCGCTGTCCAACCTCATCTTCGTCCAACTTTCGTTTCAACTGAGATTCCAGATCTTTAATCTGCTCAACAAGATAGTGATAATGCTGTTGTAATTTCAGCAGTAACTGGCTGAGATAAAGAGGCAAACTACTGTCCTCAAGAAGGGTACTCAGTCGACTAATAACGGCAGCACCTCGCGGAACGCTGATACCAAATTCCAGCAGAAAAGCATGCATCTGATTAGTTGTTTTCACCTTATCCTGAACCAGGGATTCACGGACACGATGCAGAGCTCGCATTGCCTGCTGAGATTCGGTTCTGGGCTGCACGAAACGCATAGATGGACGTGATGCTGCTTCACAGATAGCTTCAGCATCAACGAAGTCATTTTTGTTGCTTTTAACGAATGGGCGGACAAATTGCGGTGATATCAGCTTTGGAAAATGCCCTAACTCTTCCAGCTTGCGTGCCATAAAGTGAGAACCGCCACAGGCTTCCATCGCGATGGTTGTTGCCGGGCATGTCGCCAGAAATTCGATTAGCTTTGGTCGGGTGAATTTTTTACGGTAAACGGCCTTCCCACGATGATCCTGACAATGAATATGGAAAGAGTTCTTACCCAGATCGATACCAATAAGCGCAATGTTTTCCATGATGGTTCTCCGAATGAAAGCCTGTCCTCAGCATAGTACTGGGAAGGAGGGAGTGACCATCTCATTAAATAAAGCACGCTAAGCCGGTTGCAGCGGTCGTAGCGGCCTGAACTTGCCCGCGCCGATCTTGGCGCTGCTGCGCCAGAGGTAATCGCCGGTGAGGTTGATGTGCTCCCAACCGAGCGGCGACAGGTACTGCAACAGCGCGTCATCAACGGCATGGCCGTTGCCACGCAGCGCGTGCGCAGCCCGTTCCAGATAGACCGTGTTCCACAACACGACGGCAGCCGTTACCAGATTGAGGCCGCTAGCCCGGTAGCGCTGCTGCTCGAAACTGCGGTCGCGGATTTCACCCAGGCGGTTGAAAAACACTGCCCTGGCCAGCGCATTGCGCGCCTCGCCCTTGTTCAGGCCGGCATGCACGCGGCGGCGCAGTTCCACGCTTTGCAGCCAGTCCAGGATGAACAGCGTGCGCTCGATGCGGCCCAGCTCGCGGAGCGCCACGGCCAGGCCGTTCTGGCGTGGGTAGCTGCCGAGCTTTCGGAGCATCAGGGAGGCCGTCACCGTGCCCTGCTTGATCGAGGTGGCCAGCCGCAGGATTTCGTCCCAATGGGCGCGGACGTGCTTGATGTTGAGCGTGCCGCCGATCATGGGTTTCAGCGCGTCATAGGCGGCGTCGCCCTTCGGGATGTAGAGCTTGGTGTCGCCCAGGTCGCGGATGCGCGGCGCGAAGCGGAAGCCCAGGAGGTGCATCAGGGCGAAGACGTGATCGGTGAAGCCCGCCGTGTCGGTGTAATGCTCCTCGATCCGCAAGTCGGACTCGTGGTACAGCAGGCCGTCGAGCACGTAGGTCGAATCGCGCACGCCGACGTTCACGACCTTGGTGTGAAATGGCGCGTACTGGTCAGAAATGTGGGTGTAGAACGTCCGCCCTGGGCTGCTCCCGTATTTCGGGTTGATGTGGCCGGTGCTCTCGGCCTTGCTGCCGGTGCGGAAGTTCTGGCCGTCCGACGATGAGGTGGTGCCGTCGCCCCAGTGCTCGGCGAAGGGATGGCGGAACTGTGCGTTGACCAGATCGGCCAGCGCCGCCCCGTAGGTTTCGTCGCGGATGTGCCAGGCTTGCAGCCAAGCCAGCTTGGCGTAGGTCGTGCCGGGGCAAGACTCCGCCATCTTGGTCAGGCCCAGGTTGATCGCGTCGGCGAGGATCGTGGTCAGCAACAGGTTCTTGTCTTTGGCCGGGTCGCCCGATTTCAGATGCGCGAAATGCCGAGTGAAGCCCGTCCATTCGTCCACCTCCAGCAGCAGTTCGGTGATCTTGACGTGCGGCAGGATCATTGCCGTCTGGTCGATCAGCGCTTGGGCGGTGTCGGGTACCGCCGCGTCGAGCGGCGTGATCTTCAAGCCTGACTCGGTGATGATGGCGTCCGGCAGCTCGTTGGCCGTCGCCATACGGTTGACGGTGGCAAGCTGTGTTTCCAGCAGCGTCAGCCGGTCGTTCAGGTACCGGTTGCAGTCGGTGGCCACGGCCAGCGGCAATTCGCTGGCCTGCTTGAGGCTGGCGAATTTCGCGGGCGGCACCAGGTAGTCCTCGAAGTCCTTGAACTGGCGCGACCCCTGCACCCAGATGTCGCCGGAACGCAACGCGTTCTTCATCTCCGACAGCGCGCACAGTTCGTAGTAGCGCCGGTCGATGCCGGTGTCGGTCATGACCAGCTTCTGCCAGCGCGGCTTGATGAACTCGGTCGGCGCGTCGGCGGGCACCTTGCGGGCGTTGTCGCTGTTCATGCCGCGCAGCACCTCGATGGCGTCGAGCACGTCCTTCGCGGCGGGAGCGGCCCGCAGCTGGCACTGTTGCAAAGTTAGCGATGAGGCAGCCTTTTGTCTTATTCAAAGGCCTTACATTTCAAAAACTCTGCTTACCAGGCGCATTTCGCCCAGGGGATCACCATAATAAAATGCTGAGGCCTGGCCTTTGCGTAGTGCACGCATCACCTCAATACCTTTGATGGTGGCGTAAGCCGTCTTCATGGATTTAAATCCCAGCGTGGCGCCGATTATCCGTTTCAGTTTGCCATGATCGCATTCAATCACGTTGTTCCGGTACTTAATCTGTCGGTGTTCAACGTCAGACGGGCACCGGCCTTCGCGTTTGAGCAGAGCAAGCGCGCGACCATAGGCGGGCGCTTTATCCGTGTTGATGAATCGCGGGATCTGCCACTTCTTCACGTTGTTGAGGATTTTACCCAGAAACCGGTATGCAGCTTTGCTGTTACGACGGGAGGAGAGATAAAAATCGACAGTGCGGCCCCGGCTGTCGACGGCCCGGTACAGATACGCCCAGCGGCCATTGACCTTCACGTAGGTTTCATCCATGTGCCACGGGCAAAGATCGGAAGGGTTACGCCAGTACCAGCGCAGCCGTTTTTCCATTTCAGGCGCATAACGCTGAACCCAGCGGTAAATCGTGGAGTGATCGACATTCACTCCGCGTTCAGCCAGCATCTCCTGCAGCTCACGGTAACTGATGCCGTATTTGCAGTACCAGCGTACGGCCCACAGAATGATGTCACGCTGAAAATGCCGGCCTTTGAATGGGTTCATGTGCAGCTCCATCAGCAAAAGGGGATGATAAGTTTATCACCACCGACTATTTGCAACAGTGCCTTTTTGGCTTCGATTTATCCGAGTTTATCGCAGCCAAAGAGGAAGTATCCAGCCCGGCCCGTACTCCGCTCATGATGTACCTTCTGTACCGGGTACGTGACTCCATCGACGGCAAACGCCGCGTCATTCAGTGCTTTGACGAGTTCCACGCCTACCTTGACGATCCGGTTATCGAGCGTGAAGTTAAGCGTGGTATCAAAACTGACCGTAAGAAAGACGCTATCTATGTGTTTGCCACGCAGGAGCCGAACGATGCGCTGTCCAGCCGTATTGGCCGCACGATCATGTCGCAGACCGTCACAAAAATCTGCCTGCGCGATCCGGAAGCTATCCGAGAGGATTATGCCTTCCTTACTGATGCTGAATACGACGCGCTGATGTCGATTACCGAACACTCCAGACAGTTCCTGGTTAAACAAGGGCAACAGTCTGCGATTGCTTCTTTCAATCTCTACCCTCGCAACAGCGACGATATTGATGCAGATATTAAGACAATGGACAACGTTCTTAGCGTGTTGTCCGGTGAACCACAAAACGCCGAAATTGCGCATGAGCTGGTTGAACGGCTCGGTAATGACCCTGAAGTATGGCTCAAAGAATACTGGCGCCTGACGGCTTAACAACGAGGCAAAACACCATGAAAAAAACACTGACGGCAGTATTGCTGACCACCGGCCTGATTCTGGGAGGCGCGCAAAGCGCTTCCGCAGGCATCATCGTGACCAACCCTACTGAGCTGGCTAAACAGGTCGAGCAGCTTCAGCAAATGGCGCAGCAGCTGGAGCAGCTTAAAAGCCAGCTGCAAACGCAGAAAAATATGTATGAGTCGATGGCAAAGACAACCAACCTGGGCGATCTGCTGGGGACGTCTACCAGCACGCTGGCAAATAATTTGCCGGACAACTGGAAGGAGATCTACAGCGACGCCATGAACTCCAGTTCTTCCGTCACGCCTTCAGTTAACAGCATGATGGGCCAGTTTAATGCGGAAGTTGACGACATGACGCCCAGCGAAGCAATTACCTACATGAACAAAAAGCTGGCTGAAAAAGGCGCTTATGACCGCGTTATGGCAGAAAAAGCCTACAACAACCAGATGCAGGAACTAACCGATATGCAGGAGCTGACGGAGCAGATTAAAACGACTCCAGACCTGAAATCGATTGCTGACTTACAGGCCCGTATCCAGACGTCACAGGGTGCTATTCAGGGTGAGCAGGCGAAGCTGAATCTGATGAACATGTTGCAGCAGTCACAGGACAAGCTATTACGTGCGCAGAAAGAACGTGCCACCCACAATTTTGTTTTTGGAACCGGCGGGGACGTTACCGCGTCACCTTCAATTAACTGAGGTAATTATGAAAAAACTACTGCTTGTTATCCCTTTCCTCCTGGTGGCCTGCGATGCCTCGCATGACGTGGAGTGGTACAAAAAACATGAGAAAGAGCGCAAGGCAACAATTCAGGAATGCAAGAAAGACGCGGATGAACTTCAGAAACCTGATTGCAAAAACGCGCGCGAAGCCGATCGTCAGCTGTTTGTGTTCGGCAAAAAAGACGGCGAAATCAATTCACCGAAAATTTAGGAGTAAGGAGGCAATATGGCATTCACCCTAGTCGCAGACATTTTCGCAAAAGTAGACGGGGCGATTACGTCAATGGTGAGCGCCAATGTTGCCACCATTATCTCTGATGTAACGCCTCTGATTGCCACCTGTCTGACAATCAAGCTGATGGTTCAGGGGATGTACTCAGCGTTTAATCCGGGGGCGGGCGACAGCCTGAGTTCGCTGATTAAAGAGTATCTTTCCATAGCCCTTATCCTGAGCTTTGCAACGGCGGGCGGCTGGTATCAACAGGAACTGGTCAACGTGGCGCTTCACCTGCCGGATGATTTTGCCGGGATACTGTCTGCCCCTAATAAAGTCGGTGCAAGTGGCGTACCGGCGATTATTGATAGCGGTATTGAAAAAGGTATCAAGATCGTCAACACCGCATGGGAAGCCGCAGACGTGTTTTCATCGAGCGGCCTGGCCGCGTATGCCATTGGCGGCATTATGATGATTGCTACCGTTGTGCTGGGCGGCCTCGGTGCGGGCTTTGTGATCATGGCTAAGATCCTTCTGGCCGTTACGCTTTGTTTTGGCCCGATTGCAATCTTCTGCCTGCTGTGGGGAGCGACAAAAAACATCTTTGCTCGCTGGCTGGCGTCGGTCATTAACTATGGCCTTGTCGTCGTCATTCTTGCGCTCGTGTTTGGTTTCATCATGCAGATGTTCGACAACCTCCTGTCCTCGATGAACTCTGATGCCGCTTACTCATCAATCACTGGTTCTATCTCCGCCTTATTACTGACGGTCATTTCCGTTTTCGTTCTGTTCCAGATTCCGCAAATTGCCGCCAGCTGGGGTAGCGGTATCAGCGCCGGAGTTGCTGACGCCGCACGCTCTACGGGTTCTTCCATGCAGGCGCTTGGCAATATGGGCAGCCACGGCATGTTTGGCGGTAATGCGTTCAGAGGCGGTAACAGTGGCGGCGGCCAGCAATCGGCAGGTGGAGGAAGTGGCAGCAACAGCGGAGGAAGCAGTGGTTCTAATTTAAGTGGTAAGGCAAGGGGCAGTCGCGGGAAGAAGGCTGCATAAAATTAAAACAAAAGTCGTTGAAATTGCAATTTCGGCGACTTATTATAATTAGTACGTTCAACAACCGATAATGGATGCCGTAATGCGCAGCTTATTGCTTATGGGAGTTCTTCTGATTAGCGCCTGTTCCAGCGGGCATAAACCGCCACCGGAGCCGGACTGGAGCAACACCGTTCCAGTAAACAAAACAATCCCGGTTGATACGCAAGGTGGTGCAAATGAAAGCTAATAAAAAAACAGGGCTTACACGTGAAGCCATTAAAGAGTTCAACGAAAGCCGTAAAGGGCTTGAAGTTGATCTGATGGATGAAGTGCTGAAGTCCCGGCGTACCGCCTGGATGGTTGCCACCGGTTCAGCGGTGGTAACTGTTTTTGCACTCTCTTTAGTTGGTTACGTGGTGCATAAGTACAGCCAGCCAATCCCCGCACATCTGCTAACGCTCAACGAGGCCACTCACGAAGTACAGCAGGTCAAGCTGACCCGCGACCAGACCTCTTATGGTGACGAAATTGATAAGTTCTGGCTGACACAATATGTCATTCACCGTGAGAGCTATGACTTCTATTCAGTTCAGGTCGACTATACGGCCGTTGGCTTAATGTCCACGCCGAACGTGGCAGAGTCTTACCAGAGCAAGTTCAAGGGCCGCAACGGTCTTGATAAGGTTCTGGGCGACAGTGAAACGACCCGCGTGAAGATTAACTCTGTGATCCTCGATAAACCGCACGGCGTAGCAACGATACGCTTTACTACGGTTCGCCGCGTGCGCAGCAATCCCGTTGATGATCAGCCGCAGCGCTGGATTGCCATTATGGGGTATGAATATAAATCGCTGGCGATGAATGCTGAGCAGCGTTATGTCAACCCGCTGGGTTTCCGCGTGACGAGTTATCGCGTCAACCCTGAAGTTAACTGAGGGCTGCCCCATGAAAAAACTACTTCTTTCAGCAGTCGTTTTGTCAGTCCTGGGAGGCGCGGCCACTAACGTTATGGCGCTTGAGGTTGGCCGCAATTCTCCTTATGACTATCGCATTAAAAGCGTTGTTTATAACCCTGTTAATGTGGTCAAAATTGACGCTATCGCCGGTGTGGCTACCCACATTGTTGTCGCGCCTGACGAAACCTATATCACTCATGCTTTTGGCGATTCTGAAAGCTGGACGTTTGCGCACAAAATGAACCATTTTTTTGTGAAGCCGAAACAGGCCATGAGTGATACCAACCTGGTGATCGTCACCGATAAGCGCACCTATAACATCGTCCTCCATTTCATCGGTGAAGAAACGAAGAAAAATGCAGACGGTACGGTATCAAAATCCTTTATTGAAACGCCGTGGGCTGTGCGCCAGGCCGTTCTTCAGCTGACCTATGAATATCCGTTTGAGCAGCAGGAAAAAGCCAAAAGCGCGGCTGATAAAAAACGCATTACGCAGAAGCTGAAGCAGACGGCTTTTGCGGGGGCGAAGAACTATCAGTACGTAATGAGCGAACAGCCTGAAATGCGCAGCATCCAGCCGGTTCACGTCTGGGATAACTACCGCTTTACCCGGTTTGAGTTTCCGGCCAATGCGGAGTTACCGCAGGTCTACATGATCTCGGCCAGTGGCAAAGAAACGCTGCCTAACTCTCATGTTGTGGGTGAGAACCGCAACATCATCGAGGTGGAAACCGTCGCTAAAGAGTGGCGTATTCGTCTGGGCGATAAAGTCGTTGGCGTTCGTAATAATAATTTCGCGCCGGGCGCCGGTGCGGTAGCAACCGGTACGGCTTCCCCGGATGTGCGCAGGGTTCAAATTGGGGAGGATAACTGATGGCCCGTAAAAGTGTCGATGTAGATCAGGAACTCGATGAAAACACCGGAGACGGTGAATTTGAAAGCGAGCGTGGCGGATTTAAAGGCAGTAACCGCCGTTCGGCTCCTGGTATGAAAGCCTTTGTCATACTGATGGCGCTGCTTGCTTTGGTATTCATCGGGATTACGGTCATGGGTAAAATTCGCACCCCGGCTAAAGCTGAAGCTGATAAAGACGGTGGTAAAGCGCAACAGGCCAATACACTGCCAAACTACAGCTTTAACAGCGATCCTGATGTTAATAAACCTGCAACTGCGCAGAATAGCGCCACTGATGCCCGTGCTGTGCAGGCTGCCGCACAGGCAGATGCAGATGCGGGCAGCAGCAATACCGCCGCGCGTACCTCTAATAAGCGTAAAGAACCTTCGCCTGAAGAACTGGCTATGCAGCGTCGTCTGGGCGGCGAGCTGGCCCAGACTAATCAGGCGGCTACAAGCAATAGTCCCGGAGTGCAGCCCCAGGACAACGAAACAAGCGAAGGTAGTTCAGCACTCGCTAAAAACCTGACTCCTGCAAGGCTGAAGGCTAGCCGCGCTGGAGTCATGGCTAATCCCAGCCTGACTGTTCCGAAAGGCAAAATGATCCCCTGTGGTACCGGCACCGAGCTGGATACCACTGTTCCGGGTCAGGTTTCCTGCCGGGTTTCACAGGACGTTTACTCAGCTGATGGACTCGTTAGGCTGATTGATAAAGGCTCATGGGTTGACGGGCAGATTACCGGTGGTATCAAAGACGGCCAGGCGCGCGTGTTTGTTCTCTGGGAGCGTATCCGCAATGACCAGGACGGGACAATCGTTAATATTGACAGTGCCGGAACGAACTCACTCGGCAGCGCGGGGATTCCGGGCCAGGTGGATACCCATATGTGGGAGCGTCTGCGTGGTGCGATCATGATTTCGTTGTTCTCTGACACCTTAACGGCGCTGGTTAACCAGACGCAGAGTAATAACATTCAGTACAACAGCACAGAAAACAGCGGTGAGCAGCTGGCGTCTGAAGCACTTCGCTCTTACATGTCTATCCCCCCTACCCTCTACGATCAGCAGGGTGATGCGGTGAGCATTTTTGTTGCCCGCGACCTCGATTTCAGCGGCGTTTATACGCTCGCAGACAACTAAAAAAGTGGGCGCTTAGCGCCCGCTTTTCTTCAGGAGTAATCATGACTGATGCAGCTTTCTATCAACTTGGCCCACTGCGCGAGTATTTAGAAGATCCTACTGTTTTTGAAATTCGCATTAACTGCTTTCAGGAAGTTATCTGTGATACGTTCAGCGGCCGCAGGGTTGTGCAGAACGCGGCAATTACGGCAGATTTTATTAGGAACCTTGCTAAATCGTTGGTGAGCAGCAACAAGCTGACCATGCAGGCCATTAATGACGTGATCCTGCCTGGCGGGATCAGGGGCGTTATCTGTCTGCCCCCTGCGGTGATTGACGGTACAACGGCCGTAGCGTTTCGTAAGGATTTGGCGGCCGATAAAAATCTGGAGCAGCTGACCAGCGAGGGGATTTTCAGTGACTGCCGGAAGATTACCGGCAGCAAGCAAAGCCTAACGGATGATGATTTTTTCCTTAAAGAGCTGCACAGCAGCGAAAAATGGCCCGCATTCCTGCAAACCGCCGTTGAGAAGAAACGCACTATCGTGATCTGCGGTGAAACCGGGTCGGGGAAAACGGTACTCACGCGCGCGCTGTTAAAATCGCTACATAAAGACGAGCGTGTAATTATTTTAGAGGACGTTCACGAAGTCACGGTCGATCACGTTGTAGAAGCCGTTTATATGATGTACGGCGATGCAGGAAAGATCGGCCGCGTCAGCGCCACTGATGCCCTGCGAGCCTGTATGCGTCTGACACCGGGCCGTATCATCATGACTGAGCTTAGGGATGATGCTGCGTGGGATTATCTTAAAGCACTTAATACCGGCCATCCAGGCGGTGTTATGTCAACGCACGCTAACTCTGCGCGCGATGCCTTTAACCGTATTGGGCTGCTTATCAAGGCGACCCCTATCGGCCGTATGCTCGATATGAGCGATATTATGCGAATGCTCTACTCCACCATTGACGTTGTGGTGCATATGGAAAAGCGGAAAATCAAAGAAATTTATTTTGACCCTGAATATAAAATGCAGTGTGTGAACGGGAGCCTGTAATGAAAAACTTAGCAACCTGGCTTCTGGCCGCAGCATTTACGACAGCCGCCCTGCCCGCCTTTGCGGTGGAACCATCCGTTCAGGTTGGCTACTCGCCTGAAGGAAGCGCCCGCGTTCTCGTCCTGAGCGCCATTGACTCCGCAAAAACCTCGATACGGATGATGGCTTATTCTTTTACCGCCCCGGATATTATGAAGGCACTGGTAGCAGCCAAAAAACGGGGAGTTGATGTGAAAATCGTAATTGATGAAAGGGGCAATACGGGGCGCGCCAGCATTGCGGCCATGAACTACATAGCGAACAGCGGCATCCCTTTGCGTACTGACAGTGATTTCCCTATCCAGCATGACAAGGTGATCATCGTGGATAATGTGACCGTTGAAACTGGCAGCTTTAATTTCACCAAAGCGGCCGAAACGAAAAACTCGGAGAATGCGGTGGTGATCTGGAACATGCCTAAGCTCGCTGAATCATTCCTCGAACACTGGCAAGACCGCTGGAATCGGGGGAGAGACTACCGTTCCAGCTACTGAATACTGACCGCCGAAAGGCGGTTTTTTTTGTTCAAAGAAACTGATCTCAGTATCGCGCACGGGGCAGCTGGCCAACGTCGCCGGCATCGCGCCGGCAAAAATCGAAAAACAGAAATATCAGCAAGATAGCTTAAACAGGTGTCGGGAAATTTCGTTGAGATATTTTGAAGGAATCACAGTGTAAGCAGGCGGCCTATTTCAAAAAAGGCGGCTGTACGGTAGTCACTGACTCTCTCGCAGATCTTCCCGCTCATGTACCAGTAATACCCGTCAGTGCTGACAATATCGAGCAAATACCGCATATCATAAACCGTATCGGGTATTACCTCACCCTCACCGGCCAGAACGCCGCTGGCAATAGAATGGTTCCCTCCTCGTACAAAGCCTATCCGCCAGGGCAACCACAAAGTAACGCGGTGGTTAATATCCTGTACCCACGGATTGCCCTTAGCGCTGCCTATATGGGGTCTGAGGTCCAACCATGCGAAAAACCACGTTAAGAAAGCAACCTTCTGAAAAGGCGACGTTTATCAGTTTTTTTTCCGGCCATAAAGGGGGCGGAAATTATTCCCTGCACGGGTATTCGCAAGGATTTCGGTAGTGCTCTGGCTCTGCCCCCCATAACCTGGCGGACAGAGCATGATTGGGAAAGCGGTACCCTCACGGCAGAAACGATTGACGCAGGCTATATTTCTATTATTCTGGAAATATAGATAAAGGAGGTATTATGGATTTAAACACTGCTGCAAACGCACTTCGAGAACTGGGCCACCCGACACGTCTCAGCATATACCGGGAGCTGGTCAGGGCGGGTCATGAAGGCCTGCCGGTTGGCGAACTGCAGAAGCACCTTGAGATTCCTGCCTCCACGCTCAGCCATCATCTTTCAGCGCTGATATCCGCTGGACGGCACTGTTGCAAATAGTCGGTGGTGATAAACTTATCATCCCCTTTTGCTGATGGAGCTGCACATGAACCCATTCAAAGGCCGGCATTTTCAGCGTGACATCATTCTGTGGGCCGTACGCTGGTACTGCAAATACGGCATCAGTTACCGTGAGCTGCAGGAGATGCTGGCTGAACGCGGAGTGAATGTCGATCACTCCACGATTTACCGCTGGGTTCAGCGTTATGCGCCTGAAATGGAAAAACGGCTGCGCTGGTACTGGCGTAACCCTTCCGATCTTTGCCCGTGGCACATGGATGAAACCTACGTGAAGGTCAATGGCCGCTGGGCGTATCTGTACCGGGCCGTCGACAGCCGGGGCCGCACTGTCGATTTTTATCTCTCCTCCCGTCGTAACAGCAAAGCTGCATACCGGTTTCTGGGTAAAATCCTCAACAACGTGAAGAAGTGGCAGATCCCGCGATTCATCAACACGGATAAAGCGCCCGCCTATGGTCGCGCGCTTGCTCTGCTCAAACGCGAAGGCCGGTGCCCGTCTGACGTTGAACACCGACAGATTAAGTACCGGAACAACGTGATTGAATGCGATCATGGCAAACTGAAACGGATAAGGGGTCTGACGCTCAGTGGAACGAAAACTCACGTTAAGCAACGTTTTCTGCCTCTGACGCCTCTTTTAATGGTCTCAGATGTCCTTTGGTCACCAGTTCTGCCAGCGTGAAGGAATAATGGCCGAGCATATTGATATGTCCGTGGCAAAGCGGGGAGAGGCGTGCGATATCTTCATCATTCAGTGTTTCACCCTGCGCCCGGAGATGATCCAGGGCTGCCTGCATATAAATAGTGTTCCATAACACGACGGCGTTAGTGACCAGCCCCAGTGTGCCCAGTTGATCTTCCTGACCGTCGGTATATCGTTTTCTTATCTCACCTTTTTGACCGTGACAGATGGCTCTGGCAACGGCATGGCGACTTTCTCCCCGATTAAGCTGGGTCAGAATGCGCCGGCGGTAATCTTCATCATCAATATAATTAAGCAGATACAGCGTTTTGTTGATGCGCCCCACTTCAATGATTGCCTGAGTCAGTCCGGAAGGACGTTCACTTTTCAGCAATGAACGGACCAGCACTGAAACCTGTACTTTGCCCAGCTTCAGGGAGCCAGCGGTCCGGATCATTTCGTCCCACTGAAGGACTATTTTTCGGGGATCTGATTGCCCTCTGGCAATATCATTCAGCACGCCATAGTCGGCATCATGGTCCATTCGCCAGAAAACCGAAGCACCGGCATCAGCCAGGCGTGGAGAAAACTGGTATCCCAGCAGCCAGAAAAGGCCAAAGACAAGTTCGCTGGCACCTGCTGTATCGGTCATAATTTCGGTTGGATTCAGCCCGGTCTCCTGTTCCAGAAGACCTTCCAGCACAAAGATAGAGTCCCTCAGCGTCCCCGGTATAACGATGCCATGAAAGCCGGAATACTGATCGGACACAAAGTTGTACCAGGTGATCCCTCTGTTATTACCAAAGTATTTGCGGTTCGGTCCGGCATTGATTGTTCTGACTGGCGTAACAAAGCGCATTCCATCTGCAGATGCCACTTCTCCTCCACCCCATATCTGTGCCAGTGGCAGCGTTGCCTGAAAATCAACCAGTCTGGCATTAGCGCTGGTGATAGTTTCAGCCCGCAGATAGTTCGCTTTTGTCCAGTTCAGCCGGTGTCGGGTCAGTGCAGGAACATTTGATCTGATCAGTGGTTCCAGACCGATATTGCAGGCTTCAGCCATCAGCACGGCGCTGATGCTGACGGGCAGATCATCAACTCTGGCACTGGCTTCACTGGCATGGAAAAACTCATCAGCAAATCCGGTATGGGCGTTAATTTCGAGCAGCAACTCCGTTAAATCCACCGGAGGGAGTAGATCACTGATCATTTTGCTCAGTCGTTTCAGACTGTCCGGCTCATCAAGACTGGCGAGGGGAGAAATTGTCAACCGGGGCTTCGGGCCAGAAACATCGAGTTCGACAGCCTCATTTTCGCAAAGACGTGCAGCAACCTGTCTGTAACGACTATCAAGCTGATGACCCAGAGATTTTATTGCTTCCTGCGGGTCTGTCGGGTGCCCCAAAGAACGATAAACCTTAATCCGGTTTGCCTGCCAGTCAGCACCCTGTAGTAATCTTGCACGAGGATCTCCCCACCGGTTACTGCCGGTAACGTAGACATCCCTCCGCCTCAGACTATCCTGCAGTTTACTGAGAAAGCAGAGCGTGTATCCCCTGCGGGTGATATGTTTTTCCTTGTTAATCACCAGCCGTTTCCATGACCGACTGATAATTTCCGTTGGTGCGTCGTCAAAAAACTGCCGCCGTGAGCTGAACTCCCGGCTGAGGTAGTCACAGGCATTCAGAGTGGTAACCCCGGCAGGTGCGGATGAAAATTTAACGGTATTCAGCAGATGGGGCAGGAAACGACGAACGCGCCCGTACTGCTCCACCATTTCTTCATGAAAATTATCGTCTGAGGGCCGGGCAATTTCACGGACAAGCGTGATGATTTCAGCCAGCTTTTGCCTTGGGATGTAGCTGAACACCTCAGCACGAATCGATTCGTCCGGTGTTTCTTCTTTCAGCAGGTACGAACATGCGCTGGCGAGCGCCAATGCAGATTTATCCAGATCCTTCAGCGAGCGGAGCCGTTTTTTCTGCCCAATCTTTCTGGCGTCACGGATGATAACGGCCAGCATGGCGTCCAGAACGGGGGGGTAAGCGGGAACCCCAGAAAATTCCGCCATTCCGCATTGTGGAATTTTTTGGGGGGGTGGTCCGCGGCATGACGACCCGCCAAAGGCTACCGCATCTATCTGAGGCGCTGTGGCGCGACGCTGAAACCCCGGGGAATTCCGCTACTCCAGTTCCAGGTCCGCAATAGTTCGTCCAGGTCGGGTGGCGTACGCCGGAAACGCCGATTTTTCCGCAACCGTTTCTGCGTTGTCGGCAAGGTGGTCTCAGAGAGCGCTCAAGAAGCGGTTTTTCTCGTATGTTTAGCTACGGTGGCCTAGGAGCCTGCGCGGCAGAAGCCAAATCGGCGGAAGATCGAGGACGATACGGGGATGGCTGCCAGTTACCTTCCTTACCGACCCGACCAATCCTATCTGCTGCCCCCTTCTCTGGGAGAGTGGCTACCTGAAGGGCATCTTGCCTACTTCATCAGCGAGACTGTCGATACGCTGGACTTGAGCGCATTCCACGCCCGGTATGCCGGCGGTGGTCCGGGCAATCAGCCGTTTCATCCGGCGATGATGGTCAAAGTGCTGATCTATGGTTACGCGAGCGGCGTCTTCTCTTCGCGCAAACTAGCCAGGAAGCTGTACGAGGATGTCGCGTTGCGTGTGCTGGCCGCTGGAAACTTCCCGGCCCACCGCACGCTGAGTGACTTCCGTGCCCTACACCTGACCGAGCTTGAGAATTTGTTCGTTCAGGTGGTGCAACTGGCGCGCGAATGTGGGCTGGTGAAGCTTGGCACGATCGCGGTCGACGGCACCAAGGTAAAAGCCAACGCCAGCCGCCACAAGGCGATGAGCTATAAGCGCATGAAGCCGGCCGAGGACGAATTGCATTGCGAGATCAAGGCGCTGCTTGATCGCGCCAAGGCTACCGACGACCAGGAGCGTAACGAGCCGGAGCTGGACATTCCTGCCGAGATTTCTCGCCGCGAGAAGCGCCTGGAGGCGATCCAGGCGGCAAAGGCGCGCCTGGAAGCGCGCCAGCGTGAAGCGGACCAGGCCCGGGGGCGCAGCGAAGACGATGGCCGCCGGCCTCGCCATCCGGATGGCTCGGACAAGGGCGGTGGCTCGTACAAACGCGAGTTTGGTGTGCCGGATGACCGTGATCAGGAAAGCTTCACCGATCCGGACAGCCGGATCATGAAACACGCCGGTGGTGGCTCCGAGCAGAGCTACAACGGGTACACAGCGGTCGATGCCGAGCACCAGATCATCGTGGCGGCGGAGTTGACCAACTGCGCCGCGGACAGTCAGGCGCTGCTGGGCATGCTGGCAGCAGTTCAGGCCAACACCGGAGAAATGCCGGCCCAGACGCTGGCGGATGCGGGATTCCGTAGTGAGGCTGTTCTGGCAAAGGTCGCCGATCACCACGGCGATGTCATCGTTGCCCTCGGCCGCGAGGGACGTGAAGATGCCAAGGTCAATGCCAAGACCCATCCGCATACGGCGGCGATTGCGGCGAAATTGAAAACGGAGCAAGGCGATGCAGCTTACCGCCGGCGCAAGTCGATCGTGGAGGCTCCGAATGGTTGGATCAAGGCGGTGATGGGATTGCGTCAGTTCAGCATGAGGGGCCTGGACAAGGTGCAAGCCGAGTGGAAGCTCGTCTGCATGGCGCTAAATCTGAGGCGAATGGCGTATCTGTGAGGGCGAAGGTTAAATGGGGCGGCTCAAATGCACCCCAGTCGTCATAACACGCCGCGCGCCGCAAGATTGGTATCCTTGGCGCCGACGCCTTGCCAATTGCAGAGAGCGCCGCCGCCATCGTCAGTGCTCTACAGAAAACCGGTCACACGGCTCTGCCGCGCAGACTCCTAGCCTAAATGTGACAGTGGTTGGTAATCCATGCCGCCCGCAAGGGCGGCGGTGGTGGGCCAATAGATGATTTTCAGAGCCTTACTGCCCGTTGACGCCCAATCCCTCGAGCGCGAGTCTAGCCGCAGCGGCGATGACGGCCTCGCTGTGCTTGTCATCCTTGTTAGGCGCCCGGGTGTAGACGGCCAACACAATAGGTGCGCGCCCAGTGGGCCAGACGACGGCATAGTCATTTGCCGTGCCATACACTCCGCAGGTTCCGGTTTTGTCTCCGACTGCCCAGTCTGCCGGCACCGCCGCGCGGATGCGGTGGTTGCCGGTCGTGTTTCCCTTTAGCCAATCAACAAACTGCTGCCGCTGCGGCGCAGCCAGTGCAGAGCCCAGTGTCAGTTTTTGTAAGCTTTCCGTCACGGCGCGCGGCGATGAGGTATCGCGCGCATCGCCTGGGATGGCGGAGTTCAGCTCCAGCTCCCAGCGGTCCAGACGGAACGTGGTATCGCCGATAGAGCGCATGAAGGCCGTCAGCCCGGCCGGGCCGCCCAACTCCTTCAGCAACAAATTGGCGGCGGCGTTATCACTGTATTGCACGGCGGCCGCGGACAGCTCCGCCACCGTCATGCCTGTTGTCAGATATTTTTCCGAGATGGGTGACCACGGAACCAGCGCATTTTTGCCGTAACGGATGGGTGTGTCCAGCAAGCCGGCCTGCTGCTGGCTGCGAGCCAGCACAGCGGCAGCAAGAAAGCCCTTGAATGAGCTGCACAGTGGGAAGCGCTCCTCAGCGCGGTAACTTACAGTTGCGCCTGAGCCGGTATCCATCGCGTACACACCGATGGAGCCGCCAAAGTCCTGTTCGAGTTTAGCGAATGGTTCCGCGACGAGGTTGGTCAGCGCGGTGGCAGAAAAGCCAGCCAGCGGCCATGAGAGACAAGACAGCAGAACTAGACGGCGATACAGTGACATCAACGATATTCCTTGTTTGAAGGTGGAGCTAGGTGTAGCGGCCGGATGTAATCAGGCCGCTACAGCTGGGATTATCACCGAGCGGCAAGCCGCTCCCTCTCCAGAGGCTGTAACGGCTGTAACTGCCCCGGATGGGCACACATCGGGTTGGTAAGTCCCTGGCACCACAACGTCCAGCGCTATTGAAAAACGAATCAGGTCGGCGTTCATGGGTCGGCCACCTCGCCTGACCTCGGCATCCACGTTACGGACGGCCTCAGGAAGTCCTGGCCAAGCCCCGACTATTGGGGCGCGAAGATAGCACCGAGGGTACGCCGGTGTCAACACCAACTGAAAACTGACCCACTTTACCCCTGAATCACCAAAGTAATACTGACCCACCTGGATCATTCGGGTTTGGAATTTTTCCTGACCACTCCCGCCTTCCTCTTGTCCTTCAAGCGGTAGCTTTCGCCGCTCAGGGTCAGGATATGGCACTGTTGCAAAGTTAGCGATGAGGCAGCCTTTTGTCTTATTCAAAGGCCTTACATTTCAAAAACTCTGCTTACCAGGCGCATTTCGCCCAGGGGATCACCATAATAAAATGCTGAGGCCTGGCCTTTGCGTAGTGCACGCATCACCTCAATACCTTTGATGGTGGCGTAAGCCGTCTTCATGGATTTAAATCCCAGCGTGGCGCCGATTATCCGTTTCAGTTTGCCATGATCGCATTCAATCACGTTGTTCCGGTACTTAATCTGTCGGTGTTCAACGTCAGACGGGCACCGGCCTTCGCGTTTGAGCAGAGCAAGCGCGCGACCATAGGCGGGCGCTTTATCCGTGTTGATGAATCGCGGGATCTGCCACTTCTTCACGTTGTTGAGGATTTTACCCAGAAACCGGTATGCAGCTTTGCTGTTACGACGGGAGGAGAGATAAAAATCGACAGTGCGGCCCCGGCTGTCGACGGCCCGGTACAGATACGCCCAGCGGCCATTGACCTTCACGTAGGTTTCATCCATGTGCCACGGGCAAAGATCGGAAGGGTTACGCCAGTACCAGCGCAGCCGTTTTTCCATTTCAGGCGCATAACGCTGAACCCAGCGGTAAATCGTGGAGTGATCGACATTCACTCCGCGTTCAGCCAGCATCTCCTGCAGCTCACGGTAACTGATGCCGTATTTGCAGTACCAGCGTACGGCCCACAGAATGATGTCACGCTGAAAATGCCGGCCTTTGAATGGGTTCATGTGCAGCTCCATCAGCAAAAGGGGATGATAAGTTTATCACCACCGACTATTTGCAACAGTGCCACCGCATCAACGCCTTCAGCCAGTTCGGTAGCCATCGTTGCGCTGATAGGCCCGTTATTGGTGGTTTCCACACAAATGCGGAACAGGTTTTTAATGAGGGCAATATTGCGTTTGGTCGGTTCAATCTGAAGCGGGGCAAACCCGGACGGCATACCCTGTTGCAGAACTTTATAGTAGCCACCAACGCTTCGAATGAACGGCTCCATACCGCGGTCACGGTCATAAACAAAAAGCCGCGGGTTGTACTTCATTGACTGCGCCAGCAGGAAGTTAAGCAGCGTGGTTTTACCTTCCCCCGACATACCCGTTATTAACGCATGGCCCAGCGGGCGTTTACCGTAGGAAAGTTCTTCAAGCGGGGTCACATGGAAATTAAAATAGAGTGGCGTACCGCTGATCGTGCGGAACATGGTCAGCGCTGGCCCCCACGGGTTATTGTCAGGCTTGCCACGCATAAAATTGTGGAACGGGCTGAAGTGCAGGAAGTTCCATGAGTTTATCGGAACCGGGCGCGGCGCCCATTTCTGGTTGCCAGGCAGTCTCGCATAATATGCAGCCTCAGAGGCCAGGCTGATAGTCCCGCCAACCACGCCACAGCCGGTTAGCATAACCTTCACACGACGCGCTTTGCGCTGTACCGCGTTTTGGTCATTATCCCAGACATGCACGGTTCCATGATGGTAGCCCATCACGAACTCTCTGGACGTCAGCATATCGAGCGCAGTACCAAGCTGTGCCAGCTGGCTTTGCGCACGGTCGCGCGTTTCCTGCAAAGATTTTTCCTGATGCGTCAGAAACGTTTTAGCTGAAGATTCAGAGAGGCAAGAAAAACTCTGCGTCAGAAGGTATTCAAAATCGGCTTCTTTAAGCATGTTAAGCTGGCCTGGCTCTGTATCTTCTTCGTATTCACGAAATTCAATGCCGGTGGTATAGAAGTTGTGATCTACCGTTCTGATCTGGACAACATCCCCCCACAGGGAGCTAACAGGGCGGTTGTCCATGATGTACTCACGGATACGATCACGGCAAACAGGCACGATGGCCCATTCCATATTTGCGAGGAAATAAAGGAACTCCAGCGCTTTTGAATAAGCGTGAGCCTGCGAAGGTTCAGGCTCGTTGCGTTCGATAACAATGGCTTCGTCAAAAATGTCTGATTCATCGACTTCAGCAAGTTCTTCACGTTCTTTTTTATCAGGCGCAGGAATTTCAACACCGCGTTTGTCACGATAATAGATACCCAACTGCTGAATGCCATACGGCTTCATTGCTTCCAGGATTTGTTCAGAAATATCTTCCAGACCTTCAAGCGCCTCATTCTGCATTTGCTGAATTTCGTCACGAGTCGGCTTTTCAAATTTCGCCAGAAACTTCTGTGTTTTATCCCCTACCTGTTTGTAAATAACGGTCAGATAAAGGTCATTAATCAGCTGCTTGGAATCACCGTGCAGCTTACGGTTATATTGATCAACATAAGCAGGGAAAAAATGGTCATACTCACCATCCGGGTACTCTTTAGCCTCATGGTGATATTCATGCGTCCACAGCTCTACATGGTCTGTTCCGAAGCTCTTGACCAGCGTATTAAGGTCTTTATGCCAGGTGACCAGTTCCCGATCTGATGCGCAGTCATGTGTGCGGCCATCCAGCTTGAAAAAAGCCATCAGATCGCCGTTTTCCATCGAAATCACGTAATCATTGAGGTGATAAGAATAGGGCAAATACTTTTTATTTACTGATGGCTCCTTACGGTAGGCATCAATTTTTTTTGGCTTCGTAGCGGTGGCAGCTCTCATTATTTTAAACCCTTACGTTTGTAGTCAACAGAGGAATAAGACGATCCTCCCCACTGCTTAAACGGAGAATCAAACCAATTACTGAATTTGGTTTTCAACCACAGGCCCATAATTCGAAACATGCGGTCGTCATATTTTGTTAATGCAGCTGAAGGAATCCACAAAAAGACGAACACCAGAATCGCCCACATATGAATAATCATAAAAAGCGAGGCAGAAATCATGAATATCATCATAGCTACATTACGTGGTACACCCAGCGCGCGAGGTAAGCGAGTCGCACCTTTGAAAAGCGGTCTTTTCCCGTCAACGAACATCTTTGTAGTCCTCACTTTGGGGGACAAAAGTCCCCCCTTTTCGCGTTGTTCAGCTTCCTACGCCCGTCAGGGAAACCAGAAATGATGCAGAACCAATACCAATCAGCGAGATTACGATACGAGGAATAAAGCTGGCTGGGATTACGTGAAGCATCCACATAAAGCAACTAACCATGATCGCAATAGCACAACCAATTGGAATCCATGTGCTCAACCACGTCTGGATTGATGTAGCGGTTGATTCACCAGTATCGGTGCCAGCGGCCAGCGCAATTTGCGGCAGGGCAATGGACAAAACGCCCATAACTACCGCAGGGCCATACTTCTTAAACAACGTGGTCATACTTTCTCCTTACTCACTATCTTCTGTTGATTGCAGATTTAACCGGCATTCTTCAACGCCACACTTATCTTTCAAAAACTCTGCCAGTAGCCTTAAATCAGCCCAGGTTCGTAGCTCATGCTCTTTGTTAACCCTAATGGAACATGCGATCTGGCCCAGCTGTTCATCGTCTATCTGAAAAACGGGATACCACTTCTTTAATGAAACCCGTTCTATCGTTACCTCCTTCACTTTTCCTGCTTCAAATAGCTCCAGGATCTGTGATTGCAATACAAGGTACAAACGTTCCATCCATAACCTCATTCCCCCTTCGCTGTTTCCTGTCTGGTTAAAAAGGCATCCGTATTATTTCGGCTGAAGGCATCGCCATCACCCGAACCAAAAACATCTTGTTCACCGTCATACTGCGGCGCCGTACTTTTTGCCTGCTGAGGCTCAGTCGCGGTGCTGTCCTCACTGGTCTGGCCGTCAGGTAGCAGCGTAGGGATTTTCAAATCAGTTGATTGACGCGCCACGTTGATAACTTTCGTGACATACCCGTTAGAAATCCCGTTTGTGAGTGAGCCGGTGTTGTAGCAGGAAAGCGCGTGTCTCAGCGCAACCTGCCCGGCTGGGTAGGATTTCAGGGCGCTATCATAACAGGCTTTAAGGATGGTCTGGCTCGCCCGCAGGTTGATGCAGGGTTTGAAAATATCGTCAACCGAAAGACCCAGGCCCACTAAATTATTTGAGTTAATTTGTGCAAGGCCCATATCAAAACTTTTATTATCCTTCAGCAGAACTTTCGCAACGCTGACGGCCTCAGCTTCAGTACGCGGTTGCTGTTTTAACTGAATACTACCGTTAATATTGATCCTGTACGGCCCATTTGAGGACTCATGGCCGACGATGTACGCCATCGTTAAGGGTGAAACATCAGGCGCACATCTCTGCGCAAGCCTGGCAACTTCATCGGAGGCAGGCGCAGCACTGGCACGGCCAGCACAAGCAAGGCAGGCCAGAGCGAGAACCAGGAGTTTTGGATGTTTACTCATTTATGTTTCACCGCGTAATTGTAATTTCGACGACTTTTGTTTATGATAAGGGCTAATGAGATCGTGTCAAGAAGAAACGAAAAGAAAACCGCTGAAGGAAGGAAGGTGATGCTGGTTCCCCTGAAATCAGAAAAACGACCAAAAGGCGAACCCGTGTATCGTGACCCGGATAACCCTTTTAATACGTGGACTGGTATAGGGAAGCGCCCGGCCTGGCTAACTGCAAAATTGGACGCTGGCATTAGCCTGGAAGCCATGAAGATGCAGGGCGTAGCCAACCCCAGAGAACATAGACCAGCAAAATACCGCGACCCCAGGAACGCAGAAAATACCTGGTCCGGGACTGGCCGCCGACCCACATGGCTCAAAGAGCTGCTTGATAGTGGTTTATCACTTGATGATCTGAAGATATAACCGGAGGGTATAAAAATGGGCGAACTTATTGATTTTGCGGAAAGGCAAAAAAGCAGAAGGAAGAAAAAGGCATCTTCCATTCCGCCCATTTTTAGAAAATTTCGTGTCCATGCGATCAGGTTACTCGCCAGCATCATCAAATCCGGCTCTTATTCAGTTGCTTATATTGTTAAGAAAATTACAGGAAAGTTAATCAAGTTTTACACAATTTTAACGATTTTCGTTTTTGTTGTCGAATATATTGCAGGCGATATAGGTTACAAATCTATTTATAACGCAGCGTTATTATTAATATTGCTTACCGTTATCAACATTCTGGCGAGTGTATATCTGAACAAACTGTTAAGGACAAAACAATGAAGAAACTCTTAATACCTCTGATAGCAGCTGGTAGTCTGCTTTATATTCCTGCCAGCCATGCTGAAGATCCCTGCAAAGTTATTATGTGCATGGCGGGCAAGCTCACCGGCGATAGCGGCGGAAGCGAGTGTAACAGTGCTGAAGCTGCTTTCTTCAATATCGTTAAAAAGAACAAGCACGGCTTTTTACCCAACCACACGAAGGATGCCAGGAAGGCTTTTCTTAATGAATGCCCGGATAATGGCGAAGGTGGAAGTAACCAGTCGATGATAAGCCAGATCATAAGTAAATACGGGAAAGTTCGCTTATAGGCGAACTAGGAATAATCTCAATTTAAGGAGCCAACGTGAAAAAAATAATATTAAGTGCATTAGCCTGTACAGCTCTCTTAACTGGTTGCGTCAGCCAGGATAAAGGTAATGCGATGCAGAGCCAGCTGAATAACCAGCAACGCCAGATTAACGAATTATCCGTTCGTTTGCAGTCTGCGGAGTCCCGGCTATCAAAGCAGGAAGAAAAGCTGCGCAACGAACTGCTGCAATCCAGCGGCTATTGCTATCTGAATGGCGCCCGCTACTCGACCGGCACCGTACTTTACGGGCGGATTTGCCAGAATCAGTCAGGCAGCGCTTCGTGGCAGGTATACAGCCGTCGCTAAACACCAGGGCGGTTTAACCGCCCTTTTCTTTACCCTCAGAAAGCCCACTATGACCATGATCCCCTTCCCCACTACAGAAAACCTTATTCTATGGGCTTGCAGCGCCATCGCACTGCTTGCCGTTGTATTCTTCCGGCGTTCAGTACGGCACAGGCGACACAAAAGGAAGCAGCAAAGTGCGCGGCGGGTGCTGGAGCGCATAAAGACGTTGCCGGGCTTCCCACAAAAAATTGACTACCTGAGGAAAATTGATCCTTTTGTGTTTGAAGAACTGTTGCTGGAAGGATTTGAAGCGCATGGCTTCAGAACCATCAGAAACAAACGCTATACCGGCGATGGAGGCATTGACGGCCAGGTAATAATAGGAAAATATCGCTATCTTATTCAGGCTAAACGCTATCGCGGCCATATTGCTTTACAGCACGTACAGGAGTTCGAGAAGTTGCTTAAACGTCATAACTGTCGCGGTCTGTTTTGCCATACCGGGAAAACCGGCGCAGGTTCAAAATCTGTCAGTATTGCCAGTGAACGGATGGAGATTATCAGCGGCCAGCGCCTGATAGATTTGCTCACGCCCGGCAGCTCCTTCACTATCGCAACCGCCCCGCAGACGATGATGAAGCGTACCGCAGCAACACTAGAAACGAGCACCATTGTTAAAGATGCCGGTAAAGAAAATCGATACCATGAGAGTTAATTAAATGAAGTCAGTAACTATAGAAGCAAAAACATTTGCTGAAATGTTAGGAATAACAGAAGGTGAGTTAATCTTTGCCATTAAGAAAACTGGCACATTCAAAAACAAGACCATCCCACAACCTCATGAGCCACATAAATCAAATAATAGATTTTTATATTCAGACGTAATGAGGTTTATAGAATCACTAAAAGACAAAGAGAACCGGTAATGACTCCAACTTACTGATAGTGTTTTATGTTCAGATAATGCCCGATGACCTTGTCATGCAGCTCCACCGATTTTGAGAACGACAGTGACTTCCGTCCCAGCCTTGCCAGATGTTGTCTCAGATTCAGGTTATGTCGCTCAATGCGCTGAGTGTAACGCTTGCTGATAACGTGCAGCTTTCCCTTCAGGCGGGGTTCATACAGCGGCCAGCCATCCGTCATCCATACCACGACCTCAAAGGCCGACAGCAGGCCCAGAAGACGCTCCAGCGTGGCCAACGTGCGTTACCTAACAATAAACCTGTTTAAATATCCAGATAAAAACATTCAATCTGGGTCAAATGAGTGATACAGTTTCACCCATAAGACCCAATGGAGGCAATATGTCTGAATTTGAATTACTGGCGCAGGATCTGCTTGAGAAAGCAGAAGCGGAAGAACAACTGCGACAGGAAAATGATAAAAAGCTGCTCGGGCAGGTGCTGGAAATCTATGACCAGAAGTACGTGGCTGAACTGCTTAGAAAAGTTGGTAAAAATGAGTGGAGTCGCGAGACTCTTAATCGCTGGATTAATGGTAAGTGCTCACCTAAGACGCTGACGTTAGCCGAAGAGGAACTTCTACGAAAAATGCTTCCGGAAGCGCCTGCACATCACCCTGACTATGCCTTCCGGTTTATTGACCTGTTTGCTGGGATTGGAGGTATACGGAAGGGCTTCGAAACCATCGGTGGCCAGTGCGTTTTTACCAGTGAATGGAATAAAGAGGCTGTGCGCACATATAAAGCTAACTGGTTTAACGATGCTCAGGAACACACTTTCAATCTCGATATTCGTGAAGTCACGCTCAGTGATAAACCTGAAGTACCTGAAAACGATGCCTATGCTTACATTAATGAGCATGTGCCGGATCATGATGTACTTCTAGCAGGTTTCCCCTGTCAACCGTTTAGCCTTGCGGGCGTAAGCAAGAAAAACTCGCTCGGGCGCGCGCATGGTTTCGAATGTGAGGCTCAGGGAACGCTTTTCTTCGATGTGGCGCGTATTATCCGCGCAAAAAAACCTGCCATCTTTGTTCTTGAAAACGTTAAAAACCTGAAGAGCCATGACAAGGGTAAAACCTTTAAAGTCATCATGGATACCCTCGACGAACTGGGCTATGAAGTTGCGGATGCAGCTGAGATGGGCAAAAACGATCCTAAAGTTATCGACGGAAAGCACTTTTTACCTCAGCACCGAGAACGTATCGTTTTGGTCGGTTTCCGCCGTGATCTGAACATTCACCAGGGCTTTACCCTGCGCGATATTAGTCGTTTTTATCCGGAACAGCGTCCGTCATTTGGCGAACTGCTGGAACCCGTGGTTGACAGCAAATATATACTGACGCCGAAACTCTGGGAGTATCTCTATAACTACGCCAAAAAGCACGCAGCTAAGGGTAACGGATTCGGTTTTGGCCTCGTTAATCCTGAAAATAAAGAAAGCATTGCCCGTACGCTTTCTGCTCGCTATCACAAAGACGGGTCTGAAATTCTGATAGACCGTGGCTGGGATATGGCCACAGGTGAAACAGACTTCGCGAACGAAGAAAATCAGGCGCATCGGCCCCGCAGGCTGACTCCGCGAGAGTGCGCGCGCCTTATGGGTTTTGAAAAAGTAGATGGCAGGCCTTTTCGCATTCCTGTGTCAGACACTCAGTCGTACAGGCAGTTCGGTAACTCCGTAGTGGTGCCCGTGTTTGAAGCCGTAGCCAAACTGCTTGAACCTTATATCCTGAAAGCGGTTAATGCCGATTCGTGCAAGGTTGAACGAATCTGATCGCTCCTCCCGGTATTTATGCCGGGAGATAATCTATGGAATATCTGCGTAAAGCCCTGTCAGCTCAGCAATAAACGCACCTAGCGTCATTAGCTCAGCTCTCACCGCCTCCGGGTATTTTTTGTGCAGAGATGATGGCACGACCAATCTGACACCCGACTCCCGCATCTCCCGATATTGAGCCAGAGAAACTCCCTCCTGGAGTGTAAACAGATGCACCTGATGAATTTTATCGGCCTCATTCAGTATCTGACGCCAGCGATCCTTACAGGTAGTCTTGACTGCCAGCATGCGCAGATTTTCTACGGGAAACTCAGTATCGTGGTAAGCCCCTGCGGAAGGGAAAAGGAAATCGGGTTTTTTATTACCTTCTGTGATGGCCTGCGTCGCAAAGTGTCGCAGGCCGTGCTCAATGAATAGATGCTCCAGGTGCAGTTCCAGCGACTTCCCGGATCTGGATTTACGGCGATTGCTGACAGAATTGGCCAGCGCAATAAATTCATCCACAGAGCCAAATCCTTTCCGGATGATATCCAGAACATGCAGTTCCTCAACCAATAGAAATATGTCGTACTCCACGCGCCGGCGGTCAAGAAGTTGCTCATCCGGATCAAGGGAATTTTTCACATAATGGCTGGCTGCATACTGAATAATTTCACTTCCCGACGGAAAGCGCAGGTGCCAGTCTTCAGGTAGAATATATTTATGATTTACTGGCGCTTGCTGTAGAGATAGTCCGCCTAGAATCTGTCCTGCGGGGCCGGATATAAGCGCTCCGGGTATAACTTCACCAATAGCGGTCTCAATGACGTCCTCTTCATCAGTGCTGGCGCATACCCAAATATTTACTTCCTTACAGTCCCCCCCTTGCTCATCAAGCTTGAAAGCCAGGAGCGTCAGAGCCCCTGTATTTTCAGGATCCTGAAGTGGGCTGCCTCTACCCCAGCGGGTAATCCTTTTTTCATTCCGGGTTTTACCAAAATGACGGCTGTTATAATAAATTGCCCTGGCTTCGCTGTCAGGGCAATCATGCGATGACACATGTGCGGTGAGAAAAACCGAAGGGTTCAGTTCACGGGTATGGTTGATAGACGGAAAGAGTTTTTCAACGATACCTGAAGGGATATAAAGCCCTACCTGGTGACCACCTGTTGCGCCGGTATCGTTGGCGGAAAGGCGTTTGATGTAGACGAAGTAATTCTCACATGCGATCTCAAGTAGCCAGTTGTGGAAAACCGACATAAGCATCCCCTGTTACCCTGAAACTCTACTCACCATTTTTTCATGATTATATACAAACAGTGTCATTTTCAGAAGACGACTGCACCAGTTGATTGGGCGTAATGGCTGTTGTGCAGCCAGCTCCTGACAGTTCAATATCAGAAGTGATCTGCACCAATCTCGACTATGCTCAATACTCGTGTGCACCAAAGCGAGGTGAGCATGGCGACGGAGGCTCTGTTGCAAAGATTGGCGGCAGTCAGAGGTAGGCTGTCGCTCTGCGCCGATCAGGCGGCTGCTGCGAAATGGTGGTTGAGCATGCCCATGGCCTCCGTCAGCGCCGAGGGCCCAATGCCAAAAGCTCTCTCCACAAGGCGCACCTCGCCCCTGATGCCGGGCTGCAGGCACCAGGGGCGAGCCTGTCCTTTGCGCAGGGCTCGCATGACTTCGAATCCCTTGATCGTGGCATAGGCCGTGGGGATCGATTTGAAACCGCGCACCGGCTTGATCAGTATCTTGAGCTTTCCGTGATCGGCCTCGATCACGTTATTGAGATACTTCACCTGCCGGTGGGCCGTCTCCCGGTCCAGCTTTCCTTCGCGCTTCAATTCGGTGATCGCTGCACCATAGCTCGGCGCTTTGTCGGTATTGAGCGTGGCAGGCTTTTCCCAGTGCTTCAGGCCTCGCAGGGCCTTGCCCAGGAACCGCTTCGCTGCCTTGGCGCTGCGGGTCGGCGACAGGTAGAAATCGATCGTGTCGCCCCGCTTGTCGACTGCCCGGTACAGGTAGGTCCACTTGCCCCGCACCTTGACGTAGGTTTCATCCAGGCGCCAGCTCGGATCAAAGCCACGCCGCCAGAACCAGCGCAGCCGCTTCTCCATCTCCGGGGCGTAGCACTGGACCCAGCGATAGATCGTCGTATGGTCGACCGAAATGCCGCGTTCCGCCAGCATTTCCTCAAGGTCGCGATAGCTGATCGGATAGCGACAATACCAGCGCACCGCCCACAGGATCACATCACCCTGGAAATGGCGCCACTTGAAATCCGTCATCGTTCCGTCCGTCCAATCTCCGCCAAGCATGCTCAAGCTTCACGATTTTTGCAACAGAGCCCACACGAGTATTGAGCATAGTCGAGATTGGTGCAGATCACTTCTGATATTGAACTGTCAGGAGCTGGCTGCACAACAGCCATTACGCCCAATCAACTGGTGCAGTCGTCTTCTGAAAATGACAATCGTGCCACCGGCTCCAGGTCTTATCGAACAGCTCAGACACATGGTCCAAATGCTGGTCGATCCGTTCGGCCAGTTTTTCGATGGCCTCTTGCTTGAGCTTGTCACTTTCCCTGAACTCGATGTTCAAGGCCCTGGCCACCTGGTTGAGGTTCCGGCCGATAGCTCCAAGCTGCCGGCACGATTCCCGTACGGTGTTCACTTCTTCATCAGTGAGGACCGGCATCCGGTTCAACGACCGCAGTCATTTCTGTACCTAAACAGTCCTGCGAATATGTGAGTTTTGACCTAATGAGCCACAAAAACTCATTTTCGCCCACGATAATTTTTCTACTTCCTTTCTTTGGAATGCTCATTTCAATATTCACATAACGTCGCTATCAATCGCGGAAAAGGCGTAGTGCGCGAAGCGAACGAAGCTTTTTGCCGTCGATTGCATAGCTTTGTTAACCCTTTTTCCAAATTTGATAGCAATAGTTAATGTTTGAAGTAAAGTGTTGCTCAAAAACAACTTCGAAGGTATTTGGAATACTCGGGAAGAAAACATCCCCCTCTGGCTCGATGTCGATCGTCGATAAGTGGAGCGTAGAGGCCATGGGTAATGTTTCTCGGTAAATTTCTCCGCCACCAGACACTATAACGTGACCGGTGAATTCAGCTAGCCTGTCCATGGCCTCTTCGATTGACTGAAATACAACTACATTGTCATCATTTGATGTCCAACCTGAGCGGGTAACGACCGCGTATTTCCTATTGGGGAGTGCGCCCATAGATTCAAACGTCTTGCGACCCACCAGAAGCCACTGATTGTAGGTCAATGCTTTAAAAAGTAGCTGCTCCCCTTTCGCGGACCAGGGTATGTCTGGACCGCAACCAATCACGCCGTTTTTCGCTTTCGCAGCCATCAATGATACTTTCAAGGTTCTCATCCTGGGTTAACTTTGTTTTAGGGCGACTGCCCTGCTGCGTAACATCGTTGCTGCTCCATAACATCAAACATCGACCCACGGCGTAACGCGCTTGCTGCTTGGATGCCCGAGGCATAGACTGTACAAAAAAACAGTCATAACAAGCCATGAAAACCGCCACTGCGCCGTTACCACCGCTGCGTTCGGTCAAGGTTCTGGACCAGTTGCGTGAGCGCATACGCTACTTGCATTACAGTTTACGAACCGAACAGGCTTATGTCCACTGGGTTCGTGCCTTCATCCGTTTCCACGGTGTGCGTCACCCGGCAACCTTGGGCAGCAGCGAAGTCGAGGCATTTCTGTCCTGGCTGGCGAACGAGCGCAAGGTTTCGGTCTCCACGCATCGTCAGGCATTGGCGGCCTTGCTGTTCTTCTACGGCAAGGTGCTGTGCACGGATCTGCCCTGGCTTCAGGAGATCGGAAGACCTCGGCCGTCGCGGCGCTTGCCGGTGGTGCTGACCCCGGATGAAGTGGTTCGCATCCTCGGTTTTCTGGAAGGCGAGCATCGTTTGTTCGCCCAGCTTCTGTATGGAACGGGCATGCGGATCAGTGAGGGTTTGCAACTGCGGGTCAAGGATCTGGATTTCGATCACGGCACGATCATCGTGCGGGAGGGCAAGGGCTCCAAGGATCGGGCCTTGATGTTACCCGAGAGCTTGGCACCCAGCCTGCGCGAGCAGCTGTCGCGTGCACGGGCATGGTGGCTGAAGGACCAGGCCGAGGGCCGCAGCGGCGTTGCGCTTCCCGACGCCCTTGAGCGGAAGTATCCGCGCGCCGGGCATTCCTGGCCGTGGTTCTGGGTTTTTGCGCAGCACACGCATTCGACCGATCCACGGAGCGGTGTCGTGCGTCGCCATCACATGTATGACCAGACCTTTCAGCGCGCCTTCAAACGTGCCGTAGAACAAGCAGGCATCACGAAGCCCGCCACACCGCACACCCTCCGCCACTCGTTCGCGACGGCCTTGCTCCGCAGCGGTTACGACATTCGAACCGTGCAGGATCTGCTCGGCCATTCCGACGTCTCTACGACGATGATTTACACGCATGTGCTGAAAGTTGGCGGTGCCGGAGTGCGCTCACCGCTTGATGCGCTGCCGCCCCTCACTAGTGAGAGGTAGGGCAGCGCAAGTCAATCCTGGCGGATTCACTACCCCTGCGCGAAGGCCATCGGTGCCGCATCGAACGGCCGGTTGCGGAAAGTCCTCCCTGCGTCCGCTGATGGCCGGCAGCAGCCCGTCGTTGCCTGATGGATCCAACCCCTCCGCTGCTATAGTGCAGTCGGCTTCTGACGTTCAGTGCAGCCGTCTTCTGAAAACGACAAACAGCCAGAAAGGCTGTTACAGGCGATTTGATCTGCAACCTATTGGTTAAATTAATGTATCAAAAACGATGGTTTTTGTGACAGTCTTGAAAAGTCCTGACTTCTCCCGAAAAATGACTCCCCTCATGTAACAAAACTCGTTACTGTATCAACATAACAATAACCCCATAACTAATTAGCGAGAAAAGAATGAAAATCGGCTATGCACGTAAATCTACGGGCACTGTTGCAAAGTTAGCGATGAGGCAGCCTTTTGTCTTATTCAAAGGCCTTACATTTCAAAAACTCTGCTTACCAGGCGCATTTCGCCCAGGGGATCACCATAATAAAATGCTGAGGCCTGGCCTTTGCGTAGTGCACGCATCACCTCAATACCTTTGATGGTGGCGTAAGCCGTCTTCATGGATTTAAATCCCAGCGTGGCGCCGATTATCCGTTTCAGTTTGCCATGATCGCATTCAATCACGTTGTTCCGGTACTTAATCTGTCGGTGTTCAACGTCAGACGGGCACCGGCCTTCGCGTTTGAGCAGAGCAAGCGCGCGACCATAGGCGGGCGCTTTATCCGTGTTGATGAATCGCGGGATCTGCCACTTCTTCACGTTGTTGAGGATTTTACCCAGAAACCGGTATGCAGCTTTGCTGTTACGACGGGAGGAGAGATAAAAATCGACAGTGCGGCCCCGGCTGTCGACGGCCCGGTACAGATACGCCCAGCGGCCATTGACCTTCACGTAGGTTTCATCCATGTGCCACGGGCAAAGATCGGAAGGGTTACGCCAGTACCAGCGCAGCCGTTTTTCCATTTCAGGCGCATAACGCTGAACCCAGCGGTAAATCGTGGAGTGATCGACATTCACTCCGCGTTCAGCCAGCATCTCCTGCAGCTCACGGTAACTGATGCCGTATTTGCAGTACCAGCGTACGGCCCACAGAATGATGTCACGCTGAAAATGCCGGCCTTTGAATGGGTTCATGTGCAGCTCCATCAGCAAAAGGGGATGATAAGTTTATCACCACCGACTATTTGCAACAGTGCCATCTGGTCAGCTTGCGTGACACCGTTGGTAGCAATACCGCTTTTCATAGCCATCACGGCAGAGGTTACAGCACCGATCAGCGTAATGCCCGGGTTTACACCCGCGAGGAAGCACAACGCGCATGGAATACGGGACGGGAGTTTGACCTGCCGGTTGATGCCGATGCAGTCGACCGCCATCTCGTGTTTCATGTTGATCATCAGTTTGTACCGGGAAAAACCATTCTCTCCGAAAGCGCCACCAAATATGTCGGCTTCGTTAATGGCCAATGGGACGGAAACGATCTGTTCTGGCTGGCTGATGCGGGTACTACCACGGATTTTTCCCTTGCCAGAGTTTTTGACTCACCACAGGCAGATAGACCTGATGTCGTCTGGTTACCCCATCACATCCCTGACGCTGCAAAGCGCCCTACCTTCAGTGTTGAGCGGATAGACCGCCGTAAAATGACGCAGGGGGCCGGTCTGCTGATGCCTGCCTGGCTGAAACGCCAAAATCGCCGACAGTCAAAGGGGCTGACTCGCTGGAATTGCCCCGGGTGTGGCCGTATTTCATGGCAACAGAATCCGTATGATTTTGATGGTTGCCGGTTCTGCATATAGTCAACTACCGCGAGAGGCCTCTATGTTCCGATTATTACAGAAGTGGTTAGTCAGGTTTACCTGTCAGGACGATATAGATTGTATGTCGACCCGGCGCTCTGCGGGCGAGTTCTGGCTGGAAATAGATGCCCGTCGTCACTGGATTTTCCTGGACATCGACGGTGTACTCCACCGGGCGGAAAACGGGTCACTGGAGTTTATGCCTGTGCTGGATCACGTGCTGACGCAATGCCCGCAGACGGGAATTATCCTTTCCACAAACTGGCGTACCGGCGTACCCCGGGAGATGGTGCTGAGTCATTTCCCTGCGGGTATACGCGATCGGATTGCTGGACTCAATCCCGATCTGGATGGGCTGGTGAATAACCACGTGCGTTATCACGAATGCATGGCGGTCGTTAAACGGTTCGGCCTACAGCATTACACCTTCGTGGACGATACCGCTCGACTCTTTCCAACTGACTGCCCTGCCCTGTTCCTGACTCACCGGCACGAGGGGCTGAATGCAACGCAGGGTAGCGCTTTGATAGACCGGATTCGGTTAATGAAATGACCGGTTTAAGGCTGAATACAAATTATTAATGAGGATGCGTTATGAATGAAATCCCACAATACGTCTATGACCTGATCGGTATTTGCCTCTTTGTTGGAATGTGGGTCGGAGGCGTTCTGCTTATTTGGTTTATTTTCTCTAATGGAGAGAGCGACGAATAGCCAGGCAACTGGCGCAACTGATGTTGCAGGATGGCCCCAACAATATCTTACCTGCTTACGCTCTGATTACCCGCGCAACGCTTCGTCAGAAGCGGAAAGCTGGGATAATGAATATATCCCGTATACACCAGGCTATCCCAATGAAAATTACTGTGTTTACTGCCCCTGATTGTCCGAAATGTCGCATGACGCTTACCCGCTTTTCTCTGGCTGGGGTGGACGTGAATGAGATCCCGCTGGTGGACAACGCAGATCTCGTTCGCCTGACACAAAATACCGGTGCGCCGCTGGTGGTGGTGGTCAACGATTCGGGCCGTGTGACGGGTTGGGGTGGGTTCCGGCCAGATCTTATTGCGACAACTGCCAATGGCTGGAGTGTCGGGTCACTCGATATCCCCCCGTCGCTGGTTAATCACGTCCTTCACTGAGGTAAACGCCATGCACAATATCTCTGTCGAAATCCCTGCGGCCCTCGGCGTACATCCTCCTTCAGGAGCGGATGTCGTGCTTATAGACGATCTGAATAACGCCCTCGCCGGTGCTGGCTTACCGCAACTGAAGATAGAGCCGATAACGTGGACACCGCCATCAGGCCGACCGGTGATCTACCGGTCTGAGGTTCCCGATATCCTGCGCATTGCAGGTATAAACCCTGACACCTCTGACATGGTGAAAACCTTCTGTTCCGGGCCACTGCCGATTGACGATAACGAGCTGGATGCCCTTCTGGAGATGCGCGAACGGGACGGTCATAGCGAAAGCTTCAGGATCGCGCTCTGTGGGGCGCTGGACGCGATTCTCATTCGACTCTACTCAGCAGAGCGTCAGCTTCGTTGAAACGCCAGTAAAGACGCTGGTGGCCTCATATGAGGTATCAATCGGCTCGGTTCCGTCTCAATAATTTAAAGAGAGCACGGTATATGAGTCCTGAAGAAGAAAAAGTGCTGCATCAGCGGCTGATACAGCTTGGCGATATGATGGGGGATGGCCTGCACTATGAGCGCGACGGTCAATGGATCACCCGGGAGTACAAAGCCACGTTGCGGGCGCTGGGGCTTTTGAAGGCTCCCAAGCGTAAGCATAACCCGACCAAAACACTCGCTGTGGATGAGCGAATGGCACAACGTGTGAAGGACGTAGCCTGTACCCAGTGCGCCGGGAAACTGAAACAGGTGCGCTCCGGGTCTCTGAAAGCGCAATGCACCCGGTGCAAAACCAAGTTCACCCTCCTGAAAACCATTAAGTAACTATACCCGCAGCTGGTGGTCACCCCACCAGCATAAAATATACCCGAAACTGTGACACCTGCGCTTGCCTGCCTCAATGTCGTGATAGCTGACAACCCCCACGAAGAAAACAAACCTCACACCTGCGATCGTCGTGATGCAACGATTTTGTCGAGCCAATTATATGAAGAGACTGTTATGAAAGACTTCCATTTCCTGTATGTCGAACTCCTGGTCGAATTGCTTCGACTGGTCAATTTTCTTCTGCCGTTGTGGTTTGGTAGTTGAAAATAGCAGGTAATACCCGGGCAAGACCTTCCCGTTTTTTTAAAATAAAAGGGCGCACATAGCGCCCTGTCAGAAAGGTATTTTGAAGCAGCAGACTACTTACGAAACTCCCATTGTTTAATCAGCTTTTTGACAAACGTCTCGCCATAGATCTCATGTGACTCCATGTATGCACAAAGCTGTATCAGGGTCATCATGCCATCGCGAAGGGTATCGCATGACTCGTTACGGCAATAGGCCGTGAGTTTGTACATATTCGCCCCGCAAACGTCCGGGTTGTAGAGATTAACAATCAGGCTTGCCGCGAATTTCTTTCTCTCTGCGATAGCGCCCAGATAAGCCAGCTCCCTTTTCAGGTCTTCCGGGATAGGTGTGACAGCACACGCTCGCGGGTTCAGGTTTATCTGGATATGGTCAAAGTCGAGTTCCTGCATTGTCCTGGTTCCTTCTGCTGATATTCGGTATCCGTCTGCCGGGCCACACGATTCTGCATGTAATGCCCTTCATATCACCATTGTACCGGATACCTGCAATTTGCCCCGTAACTACCGGTGCTGATGATAAAAAATATCTTTATTTTGCGAACGATATACACCAGTCCGTCCTGATTTCGTCAGCTGAATTGTGCCGGGTAAGCTGGTTGCCATGTGAGTGACCTAATGGAGAACACCATGCAGCACACTGCAACCACACACCCGCAACCGGCTAACACCGTGAGTATCGTCAGTACGACCTACGGTCAGACGCTGGTGGTACTGAACGGGAAATGTCTCTACTGCGCACCACCAGAGCGAGGAGACGAAGCCCGGCAGCTGGCATCAACCACTGCCGGGGCACTCAACGTGCCGGTCGATGTCGTCCACCTCGATACATTTGCTACCGATACAACCGAAAGCCAGCTGATGGCCCGCTTTGAAAACCAGAATGCCGGGCCGTGGTATAGCCATGCGTTTACCATCGCGTTCAGTGTTGAATACCCGGCGAAGAGTAGCGATGACATTCCACCAGCGGAATTACACCGTGCATTGATGAAGCGGGCCAGAGAGTTTACCGGTGATCTGGATGCGCTGGTGGAAGCCTGCGGGGCATCTTATGACAGTTATCAGATGGGGTAACTCCTGCTGGAAATGACCGCATTCTGCTGGCGTTTTCAATGAGATATCGCCAGCCGCTTTGGTAGAGTTTTCCAGATAGCAAGCGAACATCATAGCCAGTGGCAAGAGGTAAACCTATATGAATTCTGTCTGTCTTGATTACGAGAAAGTGGATTTTCTGGCGAATCTCCTGATCCCCACCCTCGCCAGACACCCCATCAGTAACAGTTTCCCGGAGCGCGGCCTCGCACTTAAGGAAAAGCACCCTGAGCTGGTGGGCTGGCCCGAGCGCAAACTGGGTGAAGTGGAAAATTACCAGAATGCACTGTCCAGACAGCTACCGAGCCTGAACAGCATGTCCTTGCCGGAGTTTATCGACTTCATTCTCACCCCGCATGTCGCGGAGTATGTTCTTGAGCAGGTTGGCACTCCGCTTGCTGAAGAAACCATGCAGCTGTTTATGGCGAAAGTGAAGGCATAACGCGGTTTTCAGCCCCATATACTCCAGATCATAACCGGCCTTAATGGTCGGTTTTTTTTGTGAATTTTCTGCCCCGAAAGCCTTCGTCACCTGCGGGGAGCGTGGTTAACTGGTTATGTAAACAAAACGAACAACACACATAACTACAGGGGTCTACCATGTTAAATCCAGCTATCTGCGCCATGTTCATGTTTCAGGGCTTCCAGCATGAAGTCTCCCGTCTGACCGCATTATCAGTGGCTAATCCTATCCCCCTCACCTTCAACTGTGACAGCGTACAGACAATGATCTGTGAAACGCTGGCTGGTGGCGAAATTGAATGTGCTCACTGGATGTTGGATGCCGCAGAGCAGATCTGTAAAGCCTGCGAACCTGCGTATCAGGCATCTGAAGAACCGGGAGTCTGGTACTACGACATTGCTGAACGTCTGGGCGCTGAAGTGGCCTGCCGTTGCGTAAAAGGTGATATCAGCACTGACCAATTGGTCGCTGTTGCAGTTAACCTCACTGAGTCATGGAACACGCTGAGCGAAGACAGCAATCAGGAGCCTGATTGCGGATCATATGAAAATACCGTCAGGACGTTGGTAGAACGTGCTGATACAGCAGAAGCGGCTTGCGTAGAAGCAGTCAGAATCCTTGATGGTGGTGAGCGGCAGGCGTTATCAAAGGCGATAGCAATTCTTCGCCCTGTGGCCGCAACGTTGCAGTAGATAGTGGCAGAACACCAATACACACAACACTCACTACAGGAAAATGACCATGAAACTCACCGTATCGACTCGCCCGGTAAGAATTGAAGGGAATTATGTCTCTGTCGTCTTTAATCGTTCCCATAACTCCATGCCGGAAACAGCAGAGGTTAAAAATGCCGATCAGGCGCGGGCATTCATCAACGATTACATCGCCCGTAATATCAACGAAACGCCGATGCATCTGGTGCTGACAAAAGAGGGCCGGGCATTTGGCGGGTTCGACGCGCTGAATAGTAGCCTTCCGCCCGCGATTGAATCATCAACCCGTTTGTAATGACTGACTGGTGGCGCTCAGTGAGGAGCGTCACCCGGCATCACGGAGGGAGTTGCAAGAGTTCTGATTAGCCTTTCCTGACCCACGCCCAAAGCATCGCACCCGCCAACACCGTCAGCATCAGAGCAAACACGGAACCAACCAGACTCGCATCGCCATTCTTGCCGGAGTAACCGCAGGTTTGAGATGCGTCACCAACTGCCTGACAAATTGAATCGGGATCAAGTCCCCAGTAGACAAAGGCGAACAAGGCAATTACAGAGATAAACGCTTTAGCGACTTTCGCTTTCTGAATCATCAGAGACACCTCAGTTCGTCAATGCCGGGGAGTTGCCTGTGTGTTATTTCAGGCGGGAATCAAACCGGAACGGAATTTTCTTAACCGTAGCCATCAGGTCAAAGAGTTCAGGGTGTGCCGGATTCAGCAAGTAGTTAAATTCAACCGGAGACAACGCACTTGGAATACGCAGCGCGATAGAAGAACCGCTTTCAGCCCAGTTATCACCGTAGAGCGCCAGCTCAGCAGGAGCATCCTCACTCGCCCAGTTATCAGGGAGACGGCTCATGTCGAAGGTCTGGATCTGATCATCCGGTACATCAAGACTCAGCAGTGTAAAGTCGTCCAGTAACTGCGGCGCGTGAATGTGTACCAGCGTTTCAAGCATGGTAAGGCTGGCCGTTTCAGACAGGTAGACCATTGCAGTGCCTACGCTGTTCCAGCGGCCCCCCGCTTCTTTCGCACCCAGACCAGACCACGCAGTCATCAGATAACGGGTCTTGGTCAGTCGGTAAAGGATCACGAGTATACCCCGTGCTCAATACGCGTAATCAGGCGCATCACTTCAAGCGCACCTGTCTCAGAAGAAACAAGCTCTGCCGGTGATTTCCAGCTCAGACCACGGTTCGCTTCGTTCAGCCATTTGTGCGCCGCTTCTTTGTCACCTTCAAACAGCTCTACAGCGCGTTCAATTACGCGGATAATGCGCACCAGACGTTCGCTCTGATCGGCAGTGAAACGGTCTTTGATGCTACGATTAAACGTCGTATTAGGTATACCCGACATTTTGCGCAGCTCAGACGGCGTGATGTTAGCCCATTCAGAAATGTGCTTAGCTACTGTGCCATCGAGACCGTGATTGATTTTATCCATCAGCGCGATACCGTCATTATCCAGCCCAGCAACCTGCCATAAGCAGTGCTGATTCGTTTTGGTAACGTCTGGAGAAAAAACTTTCATCGTCATAACTAGCCCTCCCATTTGGTAATTCAATTATACCATATGGAACACTAACGGCAATCTTTTAACCATCAGACAACCTCAGCGCCCTTCGTCACCAGCCCCACCTGCCAGATAATAGGTCAATAACGACAAAACTATGACAGGGGGCATCATGCCGAATCTCTTACGTTATGACCAACTGGACTCCTCACGTCAGCCAGCAGCGCGGGCATCAGCCGCTAGTGGCGAATTATGGTGTGCCCGCAACAACGTAAAAAAGCAGGCGGCAGCGTCAAAGGCCGCAATTCACCAGGCAATCAATGATCAGCACCGCATTACCCGGCTGCGAAACACCTTTTCGCTCGCGAAGGATATGCGTGAAAAGCCGGTCGTCTGGATTGAAAAGCGCATCCTCGAAAATCTGTGCATGTTCAATGAGCAGGGCGATATGTACCTGTTCACGCAGCAGAACTTTGTCAGCAAACTCTGAACCTCCGGCCCGGCTCGTCGGGCCATTAAAAGGAAACCGATATGACAGACTTCATTGATAAACTGGCAGCGAATGGTGTGGCCTTTACCCTTCAGGACGGACGAATCATCGTTGAAGGCGATCTTCGTGTCGGGTTTACGCTTGAGCCAGAAGATCCGGCAATTCCCTGCGACTATATTCCCGCGAATCTGACCGTGACGAACACCCTGACCATTCTGTCGGGCATTCATAGCATCCCTGCCGGGCTGGTGGCCCGCAATCTGTTTATCAGCTACTCTGAGCTGGAATCTCTCCCTGACAACCTGACCATTACCGGTACGCTCATGGCGAATTCTTCACGTCTTAAGTATCTGCCGGAAAATCTGACGGTGGGCCGCGTTCTGGACATCATGTGTACTGATATCGCCTATCTGCCGGATACGCTGAAAGTAGCTGGCAGTATGATGCTGTCAAACACCCGTATTACCACTTTGCCGGATAACCTGCATCTTGAAGAAAATCTGGCCCTCGAAGCCATGCCGTTGCAAGCGTTGCCAAAAAACCTGAAAGTGGGCCACAGCCTGTATCTGGATGCTGTGGCTCTGAAGCGGATCCCTGAGTGTATATCGTGCCCCGTGATTAACCTGGTTAACCCTGGTAATTTTGAAAATGTCGCGTCAGTCACCGGTATCGGCGGAAAGCCTAACCGCCATGTCTATGCGCTACGTACAGCGCTTGGCGTTCGCGTATGCATGTACGATTTGTCTGTAGACCCGGAAATATTTGGTCTGCTGGTACGTGGCATCTATGATGAACCCACGGCTGAACTACTTGATAAGGCCGCACAACAATGTATTCAGCGTCTGGAGGATATGTATGCTTCTGAAAACGCAGTTCGGCACTGACTCGGGTATGATTTATACCCGGAAGGTGTATCTGCATTACACCGACACTGACGGGCATTCACGCAGCAAGCTGATAAAAGGTTACTACTACCCGGGCGAAGTCCCGGTTGAGTCGTTTTCAGAGCGGGCACTTGCTCCTGGTATGCGCCAGCTGTTGAGTTGCCGCTGCGGCGCAATAAACTGGGTCGCAACTGGTGGTATCAACGAATACCAATGCGACTGCTGCGCAAAGGAAATAACCGTTTACTGACGGTCTGCACGGGGATACCGTTCGACCGGCATACCCATGACAATAAGAGCAGGTGCTAAATGACAAAAGAAGAATCACAATTTTATGCTGGTGCAATCTGGGCCGCATCGACCATTTACCGGATGCATTCTGACTCGGTGGTAGCGAAAGATTTTCTCCGTGAAATTAACGATCTGGATGTGGCAGCAAAATGTGGTGCTGAGTACGACGTTCTCCCATTACGCCTGTTTGTTTTGCGCGATTTACCATTGGGCCACGATGCGGATTATGAAGCCATCAGCTTCGGGCCGGTAGACCGTCACGGCAATATCATCTGCGATCACTCTCAGACTTCGGTCACCGATATCTCCGGCCAGCGAGCGTATGGGGTTTATGCCCGCCGTGCGGGTGAGTCGAATCTGACGCTCATCGACAATCTTGATGATGAAGAAGAAGCCGAACCACTGGCGAAGGTGCTGGCTGAACAGCTCCAGCAAATCAAAGAAGGTCGCTACGATATTTAAGCGTTAGACCACGTACTGCTGGTGGCAATACACTGGCGATTAAGGGGGTTAAGTGACTTAAATGATCCACTGACCTGTCTGTGTAAAGCCTGTTTATCCCAAAGCCGTCTGGTTCACCAGGCGGTTTTTTTATGCCCGGAATAGCAAGCACAACACAAAACGAAACCGATATTATCTTTCTGAAAATACAGGGCTTTTTATGCCCTGGTTTTCTTCGTCACCTGAGTCACTCACCAGATACTGGATACAGAAGCCACAACATGTAACCCGTTATCAGGAGCGACCCATGAAAGCACAAGCTGTTCGTAATCACTCTTTTGGCTCACTGAAGCTCAGCGCAAGCAATGCGGCAGCAGCCGCGCTGGCGCACCCGGTAACCCATTTCTTCATGCTGTTCGCCATCGTGATGTACCTGGTCTATGGCGGTGTAGTACTCGGCATTAAGCCGTAGCATTCCCTGTGGCCGGTCGCCCAACCGGCTTTGCCTCCAACCCTTCTGGAGGTAGTTGTTAACTTCCCCGGTAAACCGGGGATTTTTTTACCCGTAGTTCCAGCGTTCGCCACTGGAGCTAAAACCCACCAGAGCGAATTCCGTAACATAAGCGCTTCTTCTACGTCCGATCAGTACCTTACCCTATGAGCAACCCGTCACACTCTGCTAGCCTTCCTCCCGGAATGAACGACACTCTGATGTCCCTATATATCGAACCGGATATGCCTGGTATCGATGATCTCGTTATAACAATTATTCGGCTTCGGCGTGAGGGCTGGACAGCATCTGAACTGACTTTCCGTATACTTTCGTCAGTTGCATATCAGGTGATTCCTCCAGAGGCGTTTACCGACCCTAAGCATCACCTCCTGAAAGAGTATGTCAGTTTGTCCCGTGAGTTCGGCCTAGTAAGCGGGGCAAGACATAATGCTCACCTCCGTGGTGTCATTCGCAGATGGATAATGTCGGGAATAGATAGAGCAGAGGTAATACGCCGCGTTCTTTTCTCCCCGCACTATTCAGAACATGAGGAAGATAACCAATCTGATTCGTTCCCTCGTTCGTCGTAACAACCGGGTGGCATTAACGCTTTTTCCCCGAATGTTCCGGTACAAAGCCTTTGGCGTGGTTGAAACAGGATCTGGTTATCCGCGACGGCCTGAACATCAGGAATCCAAAGTTTGTCTACTGGCAGGATATCTCAGAGTCCAGGAAGAAATTCGTGCTTCTCAGGCCCGTCTGGCTTTACTAAATACTGAAATCGAAAAGGAGAATGCTCAGGAGTACGCACGTAACAAAATTCCGGCATCACGGTTGGCTCACTTCAGGCTCTGGTTCACTCGCCGATTTGGTAATGACACATCCCGTTTGATTGAGTCCGTGGACACCTACTGCGAGGAGCAGAATCCAGTAATGGATGAGCAACCGGCTGTATTGCCATTACCACGCGGTCACCTCCCCCATGCAGATATCCGTATGCGCTCCCCGAGCTTCCGCCGAGAGGTTAGCGTTCGCGATGTGCATGTCCAGTCTCAGTTCCGTGAGTTGGTGGATAAGAATTTCGGAAGCCTGTGCGCGGTATCGGGCAAACACCTCAACGGTGTGCTGGAGGCAGCACATATTGAACCAACATCCGTAGCAGGCTGCTATAACGCCAGTAACGGCATTTTGCTATCACCAACATTCCACAGGCTGTTTGACACAAACATGATGGGTATTGATCCTGATACACTACAGATTCACTTCGCCAGCGGTATAGAGTTCCCTGAGTATGAAGGGGTCTGTATAAAACCGTTGTTCTACAATCTGGATAAAAACAGGCTCGGGGCAAGATGGCTTGAATTTAAAGTGAAATCACCTGCGGAGTAAGCCCTCTCCCCTCTTCCATCTCCCTGCCCTATCCAATCTATTTATTGGAAAGGCATAGCAGCATGGAGATAAGTAGCACACAAGTAACTCACCGATAATTCACATAAAAACCATATCAAAACAAATCAATCAGTTTATCGCATTTCCTAGCGCACTTTTAATTCACATTTTATGGACTTTTAATCCAATCCTCTCCTGTTCACTTTGAATTTAAGTGATATCAGTGAATGATAAGGTACGAATAATTCACTAAATAACAACTATGTAAATTCAACAGCATAAAAACCAGAGCGCTATCTTCGGACTGGTTCCAGTAATTGATGGTTTGAGTCCGGCCCGCATGTCATACTGATTTATATCTTTCGTGTAGCCCTGCGGTAGGCACGATTTCATCCCAATACATCCAGTGGCATGTGACTATATGATCGACCAAGCAGAGTTAATGAAGAGTGTTTTAGCGGTTCTGCAAGCCAGAAACGTGTCATTATCAGAGAGCCCTACGCGAATTCTGATGATGCTTCCAACACGGTTACGCGTGAATGTCACTGTAATCGATGCTCAAAATGAACCGTTAACCGCGACACTGATGCTGGATCAGGAAGGTCAAGTGACCTGTAAGCTGGCAACAGACCCCGCTGATACCGTCGTTGATATCAGTCGATATAGAGTATGATTTAAATCTTCGCGTTCCAGCCAGCCGTTCCCAGCTTCGTTGTAGAATATTGCAATAAGCCAATCCCCAGCCAGCCCTGTAATGTAACCGAAGAAAATCGTGCGCAATGCGCACGTAAAAATGTCTGCCCGCCACGCGGGCAATCGCCGTCCAAAAGCTTCGCTCTCAAGCGAAGCAGGCACGGCATGTAAATTCGAATAGAGCCCTCACGGGGCGATTAGGCGAATTCGCGGCCCGCTAGGGCAAAGTCTCAAAGCGTATGGGGGTTAACACCCCCAAAACGCTGTGGAGACTGTTGTGGCTTTTCGGAACTACGATCCCGAAGTACTGACTAAGGGTTGCGGCTGCCACCAGCCCGGCTATCAGGCGACCCAACAATTATTTCTCCGTATCACTTCGTCACCTGCTCAAGGTGATTGAAAATAGAATCACAATTAGAAAGCGGGGAACACACAATGAACACTCAGACAAGAATCAAATTGAAAGGCCTCAAAATCTATACTGGCATGAGCCAGGAAACAGTCTGCTTTAACGCTACTGTCCTCTTCGACGGGCTGAGCATAGGTACAGCTGATAATGATGGGCATGGTGGCGAAACTCGCGTACTGTTCGAACCAGGAAAAAAAGAGCTGTTCCGCCAGGCCGAATCATATGCGAAGGGTCTTCTGCCAATCTGCCTTGGCGAACACAATGGCAAGCCATTTCTCATAGACTCAAACCTGATTGAAGTAATCGACCAGCTTGTCAGTGACGAGGAGCGTAACCGGAAAACTAAATCAAGTTTCAAGAAGGTTTACCGCAAGAAAATCTGCGTCTTACGCGAAGGTAGACTTTGGACAGTGGGCTACAAAAGCCAGGCTCAATACGCTTCATACATCGCACAAATCAAAAAAGAACATGGCCCTGATATCGTTATCCTGGACGATTTGGAACATGATGAAGCTTTCGAGCTGTACAGTAAGCACTTATACGCCTGACCATCAAGCGTGGTAGAATTGGATAATTCTAGCGCAGAGGATCACTATGAAAGTTAAAGAGCTTATCGCCCAGCTTCAGCTACACGACCCTGATGCTGTTGTCGTAATTGCCGGATTTGAAACCCAGAGTACTGGACTGGTTGCCGAGGCCGATACTATTAAAGAATGCGTGACAGTTCCTGTCCAAGCGGACAGCATGACGGGTGACCGTTCGTTGGCAAAGGAGGGTTCACCTTCTGTCTGGTTGGGATGGGGGAATGATTACCGCACGGAGTTCTTCGTTAGTGCCATCAACGACCCGGACGAATTAGCCTAACTATATCGAATACCCAAGAGCCTCTACTTCAGAGGCTTTTTTATTTGATGGGTCTTACGGGAAACCTTGTCATTCATTTACCAATAGTTGCAGGGCGTATCCTCCAGCGCTAAGTCACTTAACCCCCTTAATCGCCAGCCAGCATCTCCGGGTTCTGCCCGACCCGTGGATTACTTAACACCCTTAATCGCCAGTCAGCCTCTCCGGGTTCTGCCCGTACCGTGGGTCACTTAACCCCCTTAATCGCCAGCCAGCCTCTCCGGTTTCTGCCCGTACAGTGGGTCACTTAACCCCCTTAATCGCCAGCCAGCCTCTCCGGTTTCTGCCCGTACCGTGGGTCACTTAACCCCCTTAATCGCCAGCCAGCATCTCCGGGTTCTGCCCGACCCGTGGGTTACTTAACCCCCTTAATCGCCAGTCAGTCTCTCCGGGTTCTGCCCGCCCCGTGGATTACTTAACCCCCTTAATCGCCAGAAGAGAAAGATGATGTGTCATTGAACTGCATTTCGAGATCGCAAAATGAAGAAAAAACAAAATAGAATGTTAGCGTCTCAATCTGATTGCCGTTACAATTATACGCATAGAGCGTCATTTTACGCATTATACGTAAAGTATACGCATATGCGTTTAAATTCATAATTCAGGTTTGAGGGTATGACGAGAATGAATCTAATAGATAAAATTGCCCTTGTCGGGCAACGCATGAAGTCCGAACAAATTTCATTGAAAGAATCGTTACTGGCTTCTTCCCGGGTATCTGTATCAGATGACAGTGTGGAGGGGGTAGATCGCCTTATCTATAACCACTGCCTGAATAAAAAAAATCTCTCCGACTTCTTTGGAAAATCTCGAGTTACCTTCAATAAAATTCTCGCTGATCTCGAAGAAAAAAGGCTGGTGGGTCAACCTATTTATCAGAACAAAAACCACCTTTATACCCGCTGGGATGTCCAGAATATTATGGATGCCCTGGGTTATCCGCGCTATAGAGATTACTACCAGAGCCGAACAATCATTGTTCAGAATCATAAAGGTGGGACAGGAAAAAGCACGACCTCAGTGGCTCTGGCTGTAGCAGCAGCACTTGATCTCCAGTTGAATGCCAGAGTTTTAGTAATTGAATGGGATCCGCAAGGCTCTATTGGTAGCGGTATGATTCAAAGCGTATCTGAAGACGACGTATTCCTGACTGCAATCGACGCAATCCTGGGCGTGTATGAAGAAGGTTCTGAATATAAAAAATACCTCGACATGGGTTACTCTGAGGCTGAAATCATTGAGAATATGCCGTTCTCAACCCATCTGCCAAATCTTGATGTAATTACTGCGTTCCCAACCGATGCGAGATTCAAAGATAAATACTGGCAGTGCAGTAAAGAAGAGCGCACTCAGTTGTTGCTACGATTCAAAGAAGTGATAATGCCAGTCCTGAAAGCTAAGTATGACCTTATTATCTTCGATACCCCTCCAGAAGACTCGCCAATTATCTGGGCCGCTGATGAGGCCGCTGACGGTATTCTTGTCGCAGTTTCTCCGCGAGAATACGACTATGCATCCACAACTGATTTTATGCTGACGATCAGTGAGCGATTCCGTCAGTCTCCCAATAAAGGTGAAAATATTAAATGGTTTAAAGTACTGGCCGTTAACGTCGATGATAAAAGCCCATACGAAAAAATAGTCCTCGATAAGTTAATTCGAACCGTTCAAGACCTGTTTATGGCAACCAATATCAAAAACTCTGAAGCATTCAAAGCAGCTGCGTCACGGGGTAGGTCGGTTCTCGATATTAAGAAATCTGAAGAGTTATGTTCACCAAAGCAGCTGGATATTGCCGAAGAATCCGTAATGTCCGTATATCAACAGTTTATTAATGAGATAAAGAGTTTTTCAGCGAAGGAAGGAGTTAACGCATGAGTGATGAACAGCATATCGGAAACGATAAATCGCGTTATCTAAATACGCCAAAGCGAACCGATGTAGGCCACCGTTCCGGGTTAGCTAACCTTAAGAGTCCCCCTCGCATTAAGAAACTCTTTACCCTTCATAACGGGCGAAAACTTGAAGCTGAGCACGTCACTGTAGCAGCTGAAAATGTCGCTACTGAGACCGCCGTTCACCCAATGAACCCGCGAAATCAGGAAGCGCTTACCACAAACGCAGTACGAGATATCCTGCAACAAATTGAGTCAAGGGGTGTTGATACTGAAGGTGTTGCCGTTAAACGTGATGGCGTGTACCTGCTTATTGAAGGTAGCCGCAGACGTTTTTGCTGTATTGCGGCTCAAAAAGATCTGCCTTTATGGGTGCTACCAGATGATCTATCAGCTGAGGACATCAAGGCGATTATTACCGCTGCACAAACATCACGCCGATTCTCATACCGAGAGGTTGGGCTTCAGTATCTGGAACTAATGCAGGAAAAAGGATTCACCAAAAATGAAGAGCTTGCCCTCTTTCTTGGCATAAGCCATGTGTCAGTCTTTAAACGTATTCAGGCGGCGCGTATTGACGGTTCGTTGATAGCTCTGTTCCCGGATTATGAAGGTATACCAAACTCCTTCTACAGCCGGTTGTCCAAACTTCAGAAATACGTAGAGAGCAACCTTTTCATTCTTGCAGATGTAGTTGATAGGGTGAAAGAAGAAATTGCTAATCTGGACATCAGTGACATCCCGGAAGCGCAGAAAATTGTCATGGCGCAGATCACAAAGGCGGTTGAATTACTCGATCAAAAGCCACCTGCAAAAAGTTGGGAAACCCGTGATCTGGCTAATTTTGCTAATAAGGACAAATACGCCCGTATCAGCAAAAATGCATCAGGCCGTAAAGTTCGCTTTGAATTTAACCGAATGAGTACCGAGCTCATGGCAGAAATTGAAGCATTTATTACGGATAAACTGAGTAGCGAAAAATAACAATTCGCCATTGCTTGATTATCGAAACTGCACCTCCTGGTGCAGTTTTTTTTTGGCCGCAAACCTATTCGTCAGGAGGAGACACCGGTTGATAATAGGAAAAAAACAGCTCATGAGGTGGCTATGCTTTCGGAAAAAATTGTAACCCTGTTTTCAAATGACGCATTAAAGCGTTTCACGATTCTTGAGGCTTACGCCGAGCTAAAACGTCAGGGTACTTTTAGCGTTTTCCTTTCGTTCATCGATCCTCGTACTGATTGTCTCGTAGAGGGTAACTTTCAATTCTACCCGAACCCCGTTAAGACCTACTCAAACATGGGAGTATGCTATCTCACTGAACATCTTGGGCTAACGTTAAAAATCCCAAGCTCTATGGAATGGTGGGCTACACATGAAAAGTCAACATTTCATAACCAAGACATCACCTATCTGAAGGAGGGTGAATACGTAAAGGCAACCATTAAACTGGAAATAGGCTCGCGGATCAGAGTTCCTAATGCGTTCGAAGTTGCCCCTTCCATGTGAACTTAAGGCATATCAAAGTAAATTACTGACGAGGACGGCTATGGCACTCACGATAAAAACAGAAACACTAAAAGCTACCACAAGCCCAACATTTGAGGCTTTACGTAATCGTTATAGCCACCGTAGTTCTGACGATGAGATTGCCGTCGATCCGCTATGTTTATCTCGGGATGATCTGAATGAACTTTTACAGGCATGTCGTGGTGATGGAGAGTCAAAAAATCGACGAGCTCTTGAATCGATCATCACTGCACTGGAAGGTGATTTCGATAAGCCTGTGAGCAGTTTTCCGGCATTCGGTCGTGTGTTACTACAGTATCTGAAGTCAAATCGAATTGATGGCTGGATATACCGACGCGGTCATGACGGCAACCTGTACCCCGGTCTTGTTACAGCAATAAAAGAAGTAAAATCAGAAAAAAACTCTGACCGTCCCCCATCACTATTGTTACAAATCAGCTGGTATGGGTTCGGCGAATATTCGCACTCCAAAAAGGTTTACGGAACCCAGCTTACCGCCCTGAATTTCGAGCCTAATGAGGTGGCGCGGCGCAGTGTCGCTAAGACACTGGCCGACCGTGATATCTACCATGAAACGCATGAGCTGAAACAAGAGTACCTGGAACAACTAACGCGGTTTAAGGAAGTGGTCGACGGGCAATTTGGCAATCAGTTTAAAGCAACCGGCAGGGCTGTCAGAATGGAATCGTATAGCTACAGCGACCGGAATCTGGAAATAGCAGGGCATAAACTGATACACGATTTGCCTGATAGTGAGTGCGATGCCTACGGTGCAGAAGTGGAGTCGCCTCTTTTTGAAGATGACCAGTTTGGCCTTTTACCCGAAATTCCTGTGCAGCGTTATTTTGATCTCTCGCTGCAAGACTTTATCTGGATACATGCCAATAACGTAGAACCATACAAGTATGATAAAGAACTGCCAAAAAAGATGGTTTTGCCGGAAGACCACCGTGATTTACTCGATATACTGACCACGGATATCAGCGCTTTCACCAGCGATATTGTTGAAGGGAAAAGCGCGGGTAACATCATCATGTGCGTGGGCTCACCCGGACTTGGGAAGACATTAACTGCTGAAGTGTATGCAGAGGTCATTGAACGGCCCCTGTACTCAATTCATGCTGGCGCACTGGGAACCAACGCCGATGACATTGAGAAAAATCTGCGGACGATTCTGACCCGGGCTAAACGCTGGAACTGTGTCCTGCTTCTGGACGAAGCCGATGTGTTTGTCATGCAGCGTGGAGCATCACTGACTCAAAATGCCATCGTTGCGGAGTTCCTCCGTACACTGGAGTATTTCGATGGGTTGATGTTCATGACAAGCAACCGGGGTAGTGACATCGATGAGGCTATCATACCAAGATGCGCTGCAATCATTCACTATGATGTGCCGGAGAAATCAGATGCCCAAAAGATCTGGAAGATTATGGGTGAGAACTTTGGCGTGAACATTCCTGATGAACTGGTCAGATCACTTGTAAACACTTACCCAGAACTTCCACCACGTGACATCAAGATGTTGCTACGGCTCACGTTGCGAATGAGCGTGAAAGAGCAGGGGAGTGGTAGCATCCCGACACTGGATATTGTGCGGAAATGCGCGATGTTTCGTGGGATAGAACGAAAGGGAAAAGAAAAAGCCCTGTGATAACGATGCCGGGTTCGCCCGGCATACAACCTGCTGGCCCAGCCCAAAGCAATCCGAGTTCTTCAGCAAAAGCAGCAGCGTGTCGGAAATAACTGTGTTATAACAATTCAGGTGATCATGATGAGAAGTTGATAACAATGTTTAAGCTAAGTCCCATAAGAAAAAAAACAAACAAGCTGCATAAACTCCTTAATAACGGCTATCGTTTCGTAATCATGCATGAAGATGAAATTATTGAACCCTTCCGCTACGAAATAGAAGCCAGACGAAAACTATTCTTTGGCAGAAAACTCCTTTCTATTTCCGACCTCATCGACTCAATAAACGATAGTGTAAAAACCCAAGCAAAACGCGCCCCTTAACTATTCGTCACCTGAATAACTCCAGCTATGATAAACATTATTATCAAGCTTAAAGGTGATACTTATGAAACCGTTTGGGATTTTCTATTCAGTAGAAGGCTGCACTTGTTCACTGTGCCGCTCGCGTGGCTATCGTAAAAACAATGCATACGATAGATCTCTTCGTGTAAGCAAACACCGCGCCCGTCAGCAGGCCAAGCGTGAAATCCGCTCCGCCGTATTCAGCATCGACAATTAAGAAAGGTTGATGATAAATAAGAAGAATAACGAGGATAACAAATGACTGATGAAAACCAAATAAAGGTGCTGTTTTGCATTCTGCGTCGTCGATTCGTGGATTATGTCCCTGAGTTTGAAAACTGTGTAGAAGAACGGGAAGTCATCAATGAAACGCCGAAGGGTTACCGTATGTCCGTCTCCTACGGCACATCAGTTTACCTGCACGCGGATTATGAGTTTTTCGAATCACGTCAGGCAGCGTATCAATGGTGCGCCCGCCGTGTGACCGCTAGCATTGAGAAGATGAAACAAAAAATGCAGGCGGCAGAAGCAACAAAAATAAAACTGATAGAAGCATCCGGGAACTGTGGCGAATAAGATGACACCACGTCAAATTATCCTCTCACATATTACAGCTGAGAAAGCACTCCCACGAGGAACGCTGATCTGGTTATTCTACGAGAATGCCGATGATTTAATCAGCCTGAATGAAGTGGACGATAATCTTGAAAGGTGGCATCAACGAGTTGGGTCGCCTGAAGAAATTCAGGTGATACTGGATATGCCTGATGACGATTCAGAAGTCTGGCTATTCAGCCCAACAAAATTATTCTCCCCACGGGTAAAAACCCCCGTTCTGACAGCCAGAGATAGGGCAGTTGCTCGCTATGGCGTTTCTCGCGTTATGACGGCGGAGAAAGTTGTTTTTCTGTATTCAGGGTATCTTCTGCACCTCTATAGACAGGCATATGGTTTCACCGGCCCTGCGCCTGAAGTTCGGGTCAACTGGAGTGCCAAACATTCATGGGGCGGCAGGAGCTCAATCACTATTTCACCATCGTCCATTTATCCTGACAGTGATACACCGCGCTATCGCTACCATGAGTACGCACATATAGAGCAGCGTAAGGACATCGGAGCATTTTATTCAATCAATCAACTGGATCATATCAAAGGCGTAGTGGCACATGAGCTTGCGCACTTTTGCCAGCGCCACACTGGAAAAGATAATTTTAAATTTGGTTTTCCGGTACTCCCTGAAAAAGATTTCAGAACGGCTCATGGTGATGGGTGGCAGTTCTTGTATGCATTTTTCAGAACAGAATTAAATAAAAGAATTCAGCGATAACCCAAAAAAAGGCATAACCAATGTACCTTCTTTCCATTTTATTATTTACATTTGTTTATCTGTTATCCTTTAATTCTGTTATAGAGGAAAATAGAGACCGCTATTCCATACAGACTTTTGCAATAGTGATGATCACGATATTCCTGATATCAATGCCAGTAACAACAACTTTTGTGTCGTTGATGCTTGAAGAAAACCAGAGAGAGCATCGTGATTTGATTTCCTTCCTGCAAATCAATTCCGTTTGGTTCGCAGGAGCCGGGGGGCTGGTGGCTATCTTCTTGTCAGCCCTGACAATGGTTCGCCTGAAGCAAAAACGTATCCGTCACAAAACATCGAACCTTAACCTCATCGTTGTGGGCCTTTTCGCGGGCGTAGTCTCTTTTGCCAGCGCGTATAAGCATCTAGCTTTCTTCAGTGGGGATGATGCGGGAGTGTTTTTATATGAGGCTATACCAGCCATCGATGACATCGACTGTAACGCGCCAATACTCCTGGTGAAATGGGAACCTGACTCAAAGAAGCCAACTGCATGGCGATGCCCTACGGGCGTTGCATTCAATATCAATAGTCCTACTCCATTCCTACCTTGGGGTTCATATGAGGAAGGGGAGAGTTCAAAACTAAATGAAGTGATGACAATTTTGATGAAAAATGCGGTCAAAATCGAAAAACGTCGCCATCTTGATGTCATCATTACGAGCTAAGGCCTTGTAATCACTGGATTACAGGGCTTTTTTATGTACCCGAAAAAAAAGAGACATTTTGTCCCCAAATACGCTTCGTCACCTGTTTGGTGTGTGTTTAACTGGATTTACAGCAAGCAACGAACCTCGCGACACAATAACTAAAGCGGAGAAACACCATGAACACCGACGTTAAAGCTATCTTCGAACAAAGCCGTACCCTGGAAAATCTGGAAGGCGCTGCGGTACTGATGCGCAGCTTAGACAAAGCGCCATCATCACTCCGAGCACTGAGCGATTTCGTAACCAAAGCGCGTAAAAGCGGCAATACGGAACAGTTCGAAGAAGCCGATATCGGGCGTAACAACGTCTTTGCGGTGAGCCCGTACTGGTTGTTTGTGGAAGAGGGACTGAACCTCCGCGACGTAAATTATGACCGTGCGGTAATGTTCAAACACGCTTATCTGGAACGTCCTCAGTCAGTGCCTGTCATCCGCGTTAAACCAGTAGTAGTGGAAGGCGTAACCCGCCTGAAAATCATTGATGGCCACCACCGTTTTGCTGGCCTGATGATGGCGATTGCTGAGGGCGCGAGCTTCCAGAAAATCACCGTCGAGGAATTTGAAGGCGGCAAGGACGAAGAAGTCTACAACATGATCGAGAGCGCCAACTCCCTTCAGTTGAAGATGGTGGAACGCGCTGAAGGCTTCAAGCGCCTGATTGGCTGGGGTCACACCATTGAGTCGATTGCTCAGCGTCTGGGTGTCTCTCTGGTCACCGTTCGCCGCAGTATCGTGCTGGCAAACGCTGACTTCAGCATCAAGATGCTGGTGAAAGAAGATAAGGTATCTGGTGACGTTGCCGTTGACGTTATTAACGAATGTCAGGGTACTGACCGCGACCCGTATGAAGTCCTGATGGAATCCCTGAAAAAGGCAGAAGGAGCTGGGAAAACCCGCGTCACTGCCAAATTCGTGAGTTCCAAGAAAAAGACTGGCCTGAAACCGAAAGTTATCCGTAAAACCTTCGACAGCCTGTTGCCAACCCTGAGCCAGCTGCGCGACCAGATCCCGCCGCAGCCGGAAGGTGAGCATGAAAATCAGATCGAAATTACGGAAACCGTGCCGGAAGAAGTCGTCTTACGCCTGACTCCTGAAATGGCCCGTACTCTGATGGCTACCCTGGCTGAACTGGAATCAGCAAAACAGGCAGAAGATGCTGAAGCTAATGGTGACAACGACGGTGATAGTGCTGAAAACAACGGCGGTGCTGACGATGCGACTGATGCCGATACCGATGGCGCTAACCAGCAGAATGGTGAAACTGAAGAGACTCAGCTGCACCCGGTGTACTAACCTCCCAGCAGGTCTTTAACAGACCTGCATAAAATTCCTTTTCATTCTGATGGGCCGGATAAACCGGCTCATATTTTTGCACATATAAATGGCCGCATTTTGCTGCCTTAAATTTTTCGATGATAGACAGGAGCGCATTAAAATATCAGGGTTATAGACTTTTTTGGATAGCAATGGGGGTCGCGTTGAATATTCAGACTAATTATATCGAGCTGCAAAATTGGCTCGAAAAGGCAAAAAGTATTTATTCCTCCGCAGGATGCCCGCACGAAAGAGTTGATGATGGCATTTTAAAAATTGCAATGCAGGTAGCGGCTATTAGAAAAACAAAACCAGATATGCTGCATGTATTCCTTCAGGAGTTAATTACTGAGTTCAAGGGTTATAAACTCATTCAGTGCCGATTCAATAAATCCAATTATGAGCATTTTGTTATGACCCCGGAAATTCAGATTCTGATCGGTGGTCTTATGGATAAAGCGTCAGAGGGAATAATGCTGGCTTCTATCTGCCACATGCTACAGGTAGATACGTTATCCGAACTTCTAAGCCTAATCCCAACGGGAATGCCAGACACCGATGTACTGGATGCGCTATGGCGTGATCAGAAGACGCCCGCAGGACTGAACCTGCTTGATGACTTCGTACTTCTGGATACCGTTGCGCTGGCTAATAAGCGGGGGATTGCTGCATGAATGTATCGGCGTTGATTAGTAGCCTCTATGTGACCGTTATCGCCGGGCAGGAGCTGGAAGCAAAAGCTCTGGAGCATCACGAACGCCGTACAGCTGGTCGATTTTGCCGAAAAACACTTTCTGTCCACGCGGTGAAGCGCAAGCCCGGGGTGGAATTTCTGGCGCGGCTGAAAGTCAATTACGCCCGCGCCAACCTGACAAACTGCGACCCCGGTACAGTAGCCGAGCTGAGGCTGGTGGGCCGCTCTGATGAAGCGAATGAGCTCTCTGAAGCAATTCTAAAGGCAATAGCATCCAGTTACCCGGAGTTGGTATCGGAATGCGCACGACAATTACAAAAACAAAAGCTATTCCAGAACCTCTGAGGCCACTTATGACTATGGCGGACATCTCGTTTACCGAAACAGGTGAGACAAAGCAAACAGCTGAATACAGCTTAAAAACCCCTCCGCAATCGATAGAAGCGGAACAGTCCGTGCTGGGCGGGTTAATGCTTGAAAACCAGAGATGGGATGATGTGGCAGAAATCGTTAGTGAGCAGGATTTTAGTTCTCGACCGCATCGCTCAATTTTCTCTGCAATGAGATCGCTCGTTGCGAATCAATTCCCGATTGATTTGATAACCCTCGCTGAGCACATCGAAAACGAGGGAGAAGGTAAGCTGGATAGTCTCGGCGGTTTCGCCTATCTGGCAGAACTGTCAAAAAATACGCCCAGTGCGGCAAATATAATTGCCTACGCGCAGATCGTCAGGGAACGTGCCGTAATCAGGGAAATGATAAAAGTTGCCAACGAAATAACCGAGGCCGGTTACAACCCGGAAGGTAGGACAAGTGACGAATTGCTTGATCTTGCAGAAAGCCGGATTTTCCAGATTGCAGAGCAAAGGGGAAATAAAAGCGGTGGGCCGGAAAATATCAGCAGCATTCTGGACAGAACCGTTACCAAGATTGAAGCCTTGTTCCAGCGTCCCCATGACGGGGTCACTGGAGTTGATACCGGCTACGTGGACGTGAACAAGAAGACAGCCGGTCTACAGCCCTCGGATTTGATTATTATCGCTGCCAGACCCTCAATGGGGAAAACTACGTTTGCAATGAACATCTGCGAGAATGTATCGCTGACAAACGATAAGCCCGTCATGATTTTCAGCCTGGAAATGCCTACGGAACAGCTCATGATGCGCTCACTGGCATCGCTATCACGCGTCAACCAGACCAGCATCCGAACCGGACAGCTCGATGACGAGGACTGGGCCCGGTTATCCGGCACAATGGGACTGCTGCTGGAAAAAAAGAACATTTACATTGATGACAGCTCTGGCCTAACACCTATGGACGTTCGCTCCCGGGCGCGTCGATTGTCCCGCGAACACGGTGGGCTTAGCCTCATTATGATCGACTACCTTCAGTTGATGCGTGTACCGTCGTTATCTGACAACAGAACTCTGGAAATTGCTGAAATCTCCCGATCTCTGAAAGCACTGGCAAAAGAGCTGAATGTACCGGTAATCGCTTTATCGCAACTAAACCGCTCGCTTGAACAACGTGCCGATAAACGTCCGGTAAACTCAGATTTGCGAGAGTCAGGCTCCATTGAGCAGGATGCTGACCTGATCATGTTTATTTACCGTGATGAGGTCTATCACGAAAATAGCGATATGAAAGGTATAGCCGAAATTATCATAGGTAAACAGCGCAACGGGCCTATAGGGACAGTACGTCTCACATTTAATGGTCAATGGTCTCGATTTGATAATTATGGTGGCCCTGAGTATCATGATGACGACTGACCATAAAAGCTACTGACCTTATCCTGATATTTAATTAAAGGTTTTCGACTGTTTAATTTCGCCAGCTGATTGGCCCGATAGATAATGGTTCTACGGACAGCAATCTTTTATATAGGTGTAAAATGAAAACGATACTCTCAGCTTTATTATTCGTTGTTTCATGGAATGCACTGGCACAGGATGAGGGAAATAGTGGTGATAAAAAGCAACAGGCAACGGCAACTATTCAAATTTCGATTACAATTTTACCCGAACCGGTAAAACCAAAGATCACCAAAGAACAGGTGAGTGATACGCTAACCGTCATTTCTTATGAATGGTAGCATCCAGACAACCAACGGTTAAGCCTGCTCCAGCAAAGAAAAGTATCTTTCTGAACATCACTTCGTCACCCGAATGCCTCGTGATTTAATAAGTAAACAAACCGGACAATATTCACGAGGTGTTTTATGACAAATGAAACTCAGAACAACGCATCCGCACCTGAAGAGTTAATCACGCGTATATCGCAGGTCATTAAACGCAAGGATGGATCTGAAGTGAAAATTACTGCTCAGGCTGCGTTCGGTGCAGGGTTAACTCGCTCTATCGATGTATATGTTCTTCGTCGGGATAATGCTGATTCAAACTGGCAAGGTTGCAGTAATCGACCAAAAGCAGGATGGCGGAATATGTCTGTAGATGAATATATCCGTGAAGGGCGCTCTGAAATGCTTAAGGCAGTTACGCCGGGAGAAATTCTAAAGCTCACAAATGCCATTGGCAAACCAATGAGTTGTCTTGATCAATTATTTCCATCCCCGATTACTAAATAAATCATTAAATAATACCGCTGGCCTTATTCGTCAGCTGGTACGCCCGTGTTTAAATAAATATACAAAACGAATAAATAAACAGGTGAACCATGCAACAGGTAATCGACTTTGGCACATCAGAACCGACCCTTGCCCCAATCCTTACCGGGGATAAATGGGATACGGTTTGGCAAACACTGGCTAATGACGAAGACCTGAATTATGTCGATGCCAGCACTGGCACGAGCATGGCCAATCTTATCACCACCGGCACAAACGCCATTTATAAAGCGCTTACTGACGGCTGGACTATGAGCCTGGCGTATTCATCAGGAAAGGACTCTGAGTGCGTTCTGCACCTCTTCCTGATGGCGCTGGTAAGGGCTACCCGCAATGGCACAAACATCAGCCAGCATCACTATGTGATCCACACCGACACGGGCATCGAGAATCCAGCCGTCCGCTGGCTGGCAGACACAAAACTCGCCGAACTTGAGGCATTCGTTGAAAAGCACCAGTTACCGCTGAGCATTGTAATTGGTAAGCCTGGACTGACATCTGGGTGGACTGGCCGCATCCTTTCAGGGCGAGGATTGCCAACATTTTCAAATAGTTCCGCCAGACAGTGCTCGATCGACTTGAAGGTCGATCCTGCACGTCGGGCCCGTGCCGAGTACATGCGAGGACTGCCTAAAGCCGTTCGTCAGCGCGTTTGTCTGCTGCTGGGTTCCCGTGATGCAGAGAGCACAACCCGTGCCATGAACATCGAAAAAAAAGGCGGGAGCGCTGAAGACGTTAAACAGACAAAAGAGGGCGGTGAGCTCTATCCGATCCGTCACTGGCATCAGGGGAACGTATGGGAATTCCTGCTATCGTCCGGGGATGAGGCTCGTTTTGCGTTACCCAGTTACCTGCCTAACAATAATGAAACTGCTGAGCTCTACAAAGAGGCTACGGGCGAATGTGTCTGGACGGGTTCTGAAAAAGCAAAAAGCGCCTGTGGTTCACGATTTGGCTGTTACCTTTGCCAGGCTGTAGGGCTCGACCGCTCTATGGAAAACCTGCTGAATGCCGACCCGGAGAAATATGGCTATATGGCTATCCTGAACCGGCTTCAGCGTTTCATTGCCAAACGCCGTTATGCCTGGGAAGACCGCCATCCAGTGGGCCGCACGGTATACGAAGGTGGGTATATTAAGATCCAGCCAGATGTATACTCGCCGAAATTCCTGGAACGTCTGTTACACATCTGCTGTAGCGCCGACTACGTAGAGCAGCAACGCGCCGATGACGTTGCCGAGAAACTCGCTTACGGCTTGCTGGAAGACAATGCGCATAACCGTCGCATGTCCCGGCCTCAGTTCCGCATCGTCAGCGAAGAAGCCGTTGTGCATGTCGATTTCATGTGGGCTTTCCATCATTTCAATGACAAGCCTTTTAGGGCACTGGAGATCTACCACCGCGTCTGGGCCCACGGCGAGCTGGATCTGTTGACTGATGAACCGACGATGCCTGTAGTCCCTCAGTCCCCAATCCCTAAAGCAGTCTGGCTGAAGGTGGGGAAATTTGGCGATGACTCACTATTTGATGGGCTGGCTGATCCTGTTGCGGAAATGACCTATTTCGACGGCGGAGATGACGAACGCGCCGCACGTGTCATCAAGACAAGAGACGGCCACCGTCGTGTTGTCAGTTTCAGCGAAGATAACGAAGTTACCGTAGATGAAGAGTCTGCAAGCTTTGTGTTATGGGTGGAATACCCACGCCTTAAATCTGCTATTGAGAGCGGGGCGTACACCGCTGGGAGCGCGGCGCAGTTCTACCTGCGTTTCGGCACGGTATCTCTGTGCAAAGGTAAGTCAGCCTTGTATCACAAAATGATGCAGCGTGGTCAAACCTACCATCGACTCGGCCTGACCGGATTCCAGTCGATGGAAGGGATCACAGCTCGAAAAGACCTTCGCATCCTCTCGACCGAGAAATACCAGCATGTTCTGAAAAGAACGCTGGAGGCCCGGATCATTCGTTTTAAATGGTGGGCTAACCTCGCTTTCACCATCCAGTACCACATGACCCGCATGACAGAATTTGGGTTCTGGCTGCATCGCGTCTTACGCCAGGAAAGCCATAACGAGCTTATGGACGAGAAAACGCTGTGCAAAAACAGCCTGGAAACTGTCCTGATCAACCAGACCAATGCCTGGTGTCTTGTGATGAGTGACGTGGGCAACAAACCTGATACATCAAATGCGCTGCGCCGCTACTGGAGACAGGAGCGGGCCCGAGCTTTCGCGCACTGTGCTTCAGTACCGGAAGTCCTTAAATCGCTGGTGGCTCGTGAGATGTTCAATATTTATCGACGTGCGCTTTATGAACTCAATAGCCATAAAGAGTTGAGCCTTGGCCTGATACACATACAGGAACTGGCAACTCAGAACGCGGACGCGTTACGGATCCATATCAAAATAATGATGCGGTTAATCAGGCTGTGGCAATTGTCAGGTTTAACAAGCATTGGTCAGAGTGAATTTTGTGAGGCGGCTTAACTGCCTGGAATAAAGGGAAAATAATGAAAATCATGCTTTCACTAGGCTCTGTTGCTATTACGACAGTAGCATCTATGTTGTTGCTGTGCAGCCAGGCTAATGGCAGCAACGGGAACAGGCCTTTACGGATCAACGAACCTGTTCAGATTACTATCGAACAAGTGATGTATCGCATTGCAAATGGTAACCAGAATATCGGCATGAAAATGCGTGAAAACCCAGTGCTGTTTTCGGGTCATGCCGGAATCAGTGTAGAGCTAAGTGATTTTCCGCCCGGGTCAAAATCCGCGCCCGTACCCGGAACTACCGTAATGCTGCGTACCGCTTTGTCTGGTCAGACAGAGGCCTGTTATCAGCAGCACTGCTACTCAGCCGAAGTGACCACGTACAACGAATAGAGGTCTTGCTATGGCAGACAGAACTGATGGAATGAAAGGAAGAGCACTGATTAGGCAGTTGTCCGGTATGCCACCCGGCGTTAACCCATTAAACGTTCCTCAGCCGCTTAAGCGAACCGTGTGCCTGGCAAAAGGCATAGTGGATACATGGGATAGTTTTCCATCCGAAAACAACCTTGCAATCGCCCTGGAAAACGCCGCTGCAATATCACGGCTGGCGATAAGCCTCCTGCAAGAACGGGAAGTACTGTACCGGCAGCTGGCATCTCTTGGAGTAGAACCAGAGAAAATGAAACAATCCGTCGAAGCCATCCCGATGGAAACGCTTTTAAAAAGCCTTCCAATGAGGAAAAAGTAACTTTCTAGCGTTTTTTGTTTCCGCTGTAAGAAGACACCTTTTTTGGTGCTCAATAGCAGTATTTTTTTAACAGATAAACTAAACGAATTCAATATTTCTTAAATTCAAGCACATTTTGTCTTCTTTTAAATTTCGTCGTAGGTTTAATGCAGTTAATAATGTTACTCACGGATTAATTTTTAAAAAATACAGAGCCTAATCAGGCTATACGGGTTTTGTAATTGCTATCATTAAAGTCACGAGGAAAACCATGAGTGCATACGTCGAGCAGGTATTTAATGATGTTGAAAAAATGCGTGGCAAAGTTCTGGCCGACCGATTCCGCATGGTATTCAAAAAAATCCAGCTTGTGAAGAACGACGACTCAGACGAGGCCTACAACCTGAAGCAACAGGAAAACCTAGCCGCTGTCACTGAACTTCAGAATGCTGGTGGTTTCATTGATTGGGACATCAAGGTCACTAAGTATAGCAACACATCCACTCAGGTTGAGTTGCGGCATAAGGTAGATGGTGTGCTGGTATGGCGCGATTTTACCTTCGTAAGCGATTTTGTATTCGAACTCGCTAAAAACGTTGTCTATTCAAAAGAGACGGTCTGAATTCAATTATTGCATTAATAACCGGTGGAAAAATGGAGCAACTGACACCTGCAAAACTCGACTCGATGATTACTGAGACTACAACTGAACTGCTATATGCGCAGAGGGCACTTATCAGCCCAAGCCGAGCTGATGCGATGGAAAAGAAAGCGTCTCAATTACTCAGCATATTATTGGAGTTAAAGGAACTAAGAAATAAAAGCCCACAAAAAATCATACTGCCACCCCCTGCATGTTGCTTTGCAGATCATAGTTATCCTGCATATTCCAGAGACCAAGTTATTGCAATACTTGATTCTCTTGGACATAAAATTATTGAAAAGGAAAATTAATGCGCCAGACAAAAATCGTAAATATATTCTATGCCAGTGCTGAAGAGCTTCAGCTAGGCATTAACGAGATAGATACTGAGATTACGACCGCTTTGCAGAACGGCAATATGGAAGCCGTCAAAAAAGCAACGTTACTTAAAAACACCATGATTAGTCTGCTGGACAACAAACAGAAGGGCGAGCTGGTTCAAGAAACGTGTACGTCAGGCGAAAAGGCTGATTCATCGGTAGAAATAACGGACGCAATGGCCTACGCGTTCCACGCGGCATCTGGTGAGGGTGCAATTGGTTCCGATGATGTTGAAGAGATAAAGCGTGGTCTGCGGGTAGTTATCAATGAGTGTGGCCTCACAAATCACCTCGTAAAGATCCCTGCTGGTTTACACGATGCAACAGCTCAGCTTGTAGTTAACTTCGCCTCTGAGATGGCGGGTAAGCTTTACCGGGCCCAGGAGAAGTATGGTCGTGGGGCTGAATGGGCAAAATCTGACTGGAAGGATGAATGCCTCAAAGAGCTCCACCGACACCTTTCAAAAGGTGATCCACGTGATGTAGCAGCCTACTGCATGTTTTCGTGGCATCACGGTTGGCTGACCCACAGCGAACAACCTGCTATAGCGGGGCTCAGCGAAAGAGTTCTGTTCGATAGCTTTATGAAAGATGATTACTCACCTGATTCAAGTGGTTCAGTATCAGAGGAAGAAGAAAGGGTCTTTCTTGAGGTGCTCTTTCACATATGGCAAGGCCGGGCCGCAGTTCAGAATGGATTAACTCAACAGGAAATGGATATCGTAATGAAGTACCGGGAACAAAATCAGAAATAACATTACTGCGTTCTGACAACCAGTAAATTAACTCGATGCGGTATTTCAGAAAGGAAAAATTATGATCGTTCTCAAATACCCTCCTTACCCATCGCCCTTCTGGTTCCGGGGGGAAAAAGATAAAACGGGTGTGGTTACCGAGGTTGGAACAGTTTATGTGGAAGCAACAAAGGATAACCTGCTGCTGGTGGAGGGCACACTCCCTCCGGTAGGTGCGACTTTGTTTCTTACACCTGACCGGTTCGATATTAAAGCTGAAACTGAGATTGATAGCCGGGCCCGACGAGAGGAACAGGCCAGACAACGTCTGACACGGCAAGAAGAAGAACGACAGCAAAAGGCCGCTCTCGATATGAAGCTGATGCAACAGGCGCAAGAGCGAAACGCTCGTTTGTATCTTCCGGTACGATGGACAAGCGGATTCAAATCGGTGATTTCCGGGCTGACGGAAAACAGTAGCGGTAACGGTATAAACCGGCGAACTGTGATTCACGTGCTTTTACTTGAGGACATACGTGATGGGCGCCTGGTCAGAAATGAAGGGGATTTTCTTTGCACCGCCGCAGGTGGAAGTAACGGCAAGCTTTGGGTTAACCCAGCCACCCATAGTGATGGTGAGTACGGGCCTTACGTATGTGAAATAACGTGTAAGCAGTGTATTAAGGCTGCTCTACGTTGGCAGGATAAAAATAAGGCCGTCCCACCGGAATGTGTTCCGTAGGTATCAGGCGAACCGATCACCACGCTATAGAGAGAGGGGACAGTGAACATGCAAGTTGCTAAAAACAAGTACGCCGTTCTGGACAGTGCGATCATGAAAATACTCGGCAAAGAGCCGGTTCCATTTTCACTGATTATGCTTCCAGACGTAGCTGGTGAGTGTTCCCGACTCGCTGATGAGGAGAGGAATAAGCCGATGCCATTCCGCATTCTTGACCGGCGGTTACAGGCGCTAAGAAAGGCTGGCAAAATTCAGTTCGTGACCGGAAAAGGCTGGGTAAACCCTCTTTCCTGACCACCCGCAATTCGTACTGCATCTTCCTTTTCGTAAAAGGCAACTCTTCGTTGCCTTTCATCCCCCAGAGCTATTCGTCACCTGCCCCCCCAACGATAAAATCAAAGTATCACAAACAATATGTCCCCCATTTAAGCCATTAGAAACACCATGTCCTAGTACAATAGCGGCAACATGGCTAAAGCCGGGGGAAGGAGATCATAATGACGGGTATCGTGCGCATTGAACAACCGGTAGAGCGAATTGAACGTTTCCATTCTCTTCAAGGCGGTCAGTACTGGCGGGCAAATGAAGCCATTGCTGAAGAGAACATTGCCGCTTCCGAAGTACTGCTGATTGAATCGCTGCGTTGGGTCGACAACAAACTGCATACGGTCATTCTGCGCACCCACCCATCAAAACATGGCCAACACATTCGGTTTGAATATACCGATGAATCTGGCCGCACTTGTGGCACTACCCGTAGCTTCACTCAGCACCGCTTTTTGTTTGATGACTTCGTTAACAAATTCACCTTTGCTGCTGACTCGAAAGAAGTCCGCGAAAGTGAAGTGCAGGCCTGCCAGCAGTTGGCTCAGAAGCTGACCGTTGAACTTTCCGAGGCGATGACAAACCCTGAACGCATGAAAGAGATCATTGCGGAACGCCTTGAAAAAGAGCAGACAGAAAAAAGCGAGAACAAACTCAATACTCTACCCGCGACGATTGACCAGTACACAAACCTCGCCACCGGCCCGTTAGAAAATGCGCTGACATCCGGTGTCAATGAGGAAAGCATTAAGGGAATGATGGAAGCGGCTCGGCATGGACATAAACTGGCCGTCATACAATCTGAATGGCTACAAGGTAAGAATAACGAAATTACCAGGGCCGTTCAGGCCGTCGTACCCTATTACCAGGAAATGGCTGCGGCGCAGCTGGCCGCATTCGAAGAGAGCAGGGAGAACGTTGAATCGCTGATGAAAGGGATTGCGTCTCTGGATCTTTTCATCGGCAAAGATGTTGTCGTCAACACGATAATCAAAGGCAATTCAGCCCCGAGCGACATTCCTCTGACATTTGTCCAGAAAAAGCTACTGATGGATGAGGAGCTCGCTGTCTATCTGGATCTGGGAGACTGGTTCGATTTCACCAAAGCAGATTTATTCGACCAGGCACTGCAAAAACACCCGGGCCTAATCGAGCAGATTTTCCCGACCCAACGTTGCGTACTGGTTATGGCCGTCACCAGACGGCACGTCAATTATCAGGATCCGTGGGAGGCTGCGGCCAAAGACTTTCAAAACAGATGTGTCTTCCTGCTGGTACGAGACGGCGAAAATATTTACCAGGTATGCAGCCCGGTTGAATCTCATCTGGGCGCTCATACGCTGTTCCCTGAACGTGACGAGCAGGACGCGCTTTTTCGCGGTTTTGACGGTTCTCGCATCACCTTCCGCGATGTAGCTTACACTGACCGGCTGCGGGCGCATGAAAAGATGGCGCTGCACTATAAACGTTTCCTGATCCTTTGCTGCGGGCTCGACCAGCGTGAGCGCCTGTTTGGCGAATTCTATGATCGCAGTAGTAACATTAATTTCATCTCGATGGACTTCCAGGAGAAATATTGCCGCTTTATTCATGACGCAGATGGAACCGGTCTGTTGAGTGACCCGGAGGCCGATACCAGACCATCGCTGGAGTCCTACATTAAGCAGGCGAACCAGCACCTGCGTTCTGGTTCACGCGTCTTTTGTGAGTGGAGACAGGTCGTTAATCCGGTTACCGCACCCGGGGCAGCTAAGGATGATTCAGGTAACGGCTACCGGGGACATTCATTCACGGTTGATTTCGTTAAAAGCCGTAGTACCAGCGTGGCATACCAGAAGAATGAAGAGATCTACGTTGATGTGCCAGTCGTTCAGCACACCTACAGCCGTAATGCGAAGTCAGACAAACGAGAATTCAATGCCAAGGTATGCCTCTCAAAATTCAGAACCTCTGATAGCCTTGGCTATCTTTGCCTGGACACGGTGAAATCCGCCGATCTCGAATATTACATTCACAACCGGCGTATCCGGGCTAACCATCTTTATTACATCCGGCTCTTCAAAGAACTTGCGGCACTGCTGAAGCTGGAAGAAACGCATGAAGAACAATACCGAAGCAAAATGCTGGCGGCTTTAAACGCCGGGAACATCGGTGACGAAAATGACCGGGTTGCGGCTGTAGATAAAACGATTCAGACGTGGCGCTGCGCAAACCGAGGTGCATCCCTCCAAAGTGGTCTGGAAGATGAGAAGCAATGGAAAGCGCTCCTTGCCATGATGGATTTAATTGCATGGCGAGGTCATGCAAGCATCCCGCAAATTGAATGCTACTGTGAGCAACTTGGAAACTCTCCTCTACGGCTTGTGGTAATGCCAAACGGCAAACTGGGCCTGTATGTAGCCCCACGAGCTGAAGAACGAAACGATGCAGCTGAGAAACACAAATGGGCTATACGTGTGGTATTGAGTCTGACGCGTACCGGTGTGAAAGAGGTATCTCGCTCATGGGCTCTGGTTAACGAACTGAGCGTATCTGAATGCACCCTCAAAGAATGGCCGCTGGTGGATGAGTGGAAAGGGTTAAAGTCTGTATTTGAAAGCTACGACCGGAAACTTAAAGCTCTGGCAGACATTGAACTGGGCCGTGAGACTCTCAAGCGTCTGAATCCCAGCAACCAGGAAGGTCTGAGCGAGCTGGCAGAATTGTGGATTAATGCTTTTGAAGAAATGAACTTCTACCGACCGACTGGCGGGATCGTTCAAAAGCCAGTAATGATGATCCCGATTGGTCTTATTGTCGACCGTGAGGAGTGGTCATACTTATATCTTGGTACACGCGGCTCTGCGGTCGAGTATATCTATCAGAATCTGAATGATAAGGCACTCAAGGCCCGGGTAGCCCACCGTCTGATTTCAAATTACGAGGTCAAAGAGGGTAAGCTCGATAATCTTGCCAATAAGAAAACAAGTCTGGGTCTCTTTTGCACAAAACAGCGCCCGGACATGGCCCCTTTTAGCGCAGACCGAAACATAGAGACATATGGGCCTGATTTCGGCGTTAACCATGCTGTGCTTACGCATATGGTATCGTTTAAATCGCAGATAGCGCTGATTCAGCAAGAGGCAGATCGCGGCTTACACCGTCGCTTCACGATAGCCAGCAACCTGGTCAGTTCAGCCGGGGAGTTGCTTATCGATCAACTGCTCGGCGATGCGGCGCGAGATGCAGATGAGCCGGTAGATATTCTTGAGGTGGTTATTAACCCAGCGCCAACCGGTGAACCAGGGGCGAAGCTGAAGAAGAATGGTGAGACATTCTGGCATAAGCACTGGTGTGATTTGTGTAAGCCAGGAACCGAAGAAAGCCTGGCACTCTCCCACATTCACGCGCCGGATCACGTCATTACGCGGACTTCGTTCAGTTCCAAGGAGGATGCCATCCTCTTCGTACTCAAGACGATGCCGCAGGCCAGAAAATACGAAAAGGATTTCTTCCGCGACAATGATTTCGATGTACCTGATGGGATTATTGAACGGTGGATAGACCGTTAATCATATGCAGTATGAATAAAAAAAAGCCCGCTTTAGTCGTTGCAAGCGGGCTTTTTATTTCTTCGCGTTACAGCTGTGGCATCAATTACAAAACGGAACGGCTTGGTGCCGGGGCGAAGAACGGAGAAAGGGATAGGCACGAGGTGGTGATAATGTTGCTATTCATATGGGGTATGAATAAGAAACAGCCCACTTGCGAGTACTAAGTGGGCCATTGAGGGTCAGGCATAAGACTCAGACAGAGCAGTAGCGGCTTCAAGCGCCGGTTCAAGCGACAGGCTGTTATCGCTGATAACATTCCATCCCTCATTGCCGTAAACAAAATGGACGTAACCTGCACGTTCAGTTTCTTCAGGGCGATAAGCATAGAAGTAGTCTTCATCAGTAGAGAACATGGCTTCAACAATACGTTCTACGTTCGTAGAGCGCTTCAGCACAATCTCTTCTGAGTCGAATACCGAGATGCTATATCCTGCTTCAATCAACCCGGTTGCTGCTGCCCGGGCAATTTCCTGCTCAATACGTTGCCGCTGATCTACGTTCATGCCTGCTGCTCCTCGATGGGAAGTGAAGTCGAACACACGAGAAAGCATGAACTATAGTTCACATTTAATCAATAAAAAAGGGAACTATACTTCACTTATTCTTGGTTTTTTTTAATACTGGTAGTCCTGCAAGCGCATCGTTCCAATGCTGCTCGCGTTCCTCATTACCTGAAATATTACTTATCCATCTTTCGGACTTGCCCCAGCGCTGTGCCAGCGCCTGCCGCGTCCAGCCTTTGCGTTTCATCTCTGCTTTAAATTCATCGCTGGTGGGTTTGTACATAGGTTAATCCACGTGAACTATAATTCACCTGATAGTACGGTAAGGCTGGTTAAGTAACAACGGGATATCGACGGTCATCTTCCGTTCCCGCACACGGGCCAGTGCTCCTGGCTATACTGAGTCAAAAATGCGGAGGACACATTATGTTTGAACGTATAAGCAGGTTTTTCGCTGGCGCAACAAAACAGGAGAGGGCGGAACCGTCAGTCTCTATACCTGAACCTGTTACTCTTGAGGGTGATAACGCGCCATCAGCTATCGAACATGACAGAAAAATAGTCCATGACAGCAGGGTATTTATACATAGGTCTTTAGGCTTTATACTTATGGTATATTCTCCCGAATTATTCAGAAAAGCCATTAATCATGACATATGTCTTGGCTATATATATGGTTATATCATAGCGGCAATAGGTGACGACGAAGAGTTATGTAAAGCATCGGAAAATCGTCGATGGGATGTTGTCGCTGCCTATTATCGAAGTTTATTGGATTATTCAGCTGAAGCTTACTATGAGAAAACTGTAAACGCGATGGATAATTACCACTTCAAACAAGCAAGAAATGTAAGCGTAATGGATTATCACAAAAACAAAATCAATCCTGATGGCGATAATCATCATTTGCGTTTTCTAATGACCGAAATAATTGAAGATAGGGTTGAATAAATACACGTTTCGTCACATGAACGACCTATGGTTTACTGAATATAACGACAACGAACCATAGGCCAGAAAAAATGACACTTCAAAAAGCCAACGAAAAACGTATTGAAAACTTCCTAGCCAAACAAATTCGTCATAACGGTAAGATTTTATCAATGCGTGAATTTATGGATTCACTCATTGCTGACGGCTATAGCCCACGTGCAAAAGCGGAACAGAAAGTAGGACACCCCAGCAGCCGTCAAACCTTTCGCTGGAACAACGAGCAGCAAAGGGAGCACCAGATTAAGCGAGCTCTGGGGGGTACTGTTCTGAAATATTCAATGGTGTCATCTGACGGCTCATTTTATGACATTGAAAAAATTGCCTATGATTACGTCATTGAAAAAATGGGCGGGGTTAACGTTAAGCCGGAAACGATGTGTTTTGCGATTTTCAACAGCCCTTCATCATTGCGGGGCGGGAAGAGAGAGCGCTGTGTAGCTGTCTATAGCCGCACTGTGGCAACAGAGGAACAACGGGTCAGGAGCATGTTATCTACTGACTTCACGCATTATGATCTGGTCTGGTTCGGTGAAGCCACTTCCCAGAAGGAAGCGCTGGAACTAGCCGAGGGATAATATCAATTAGCCACCAAGGAAATAACCGGGGTGGCTTTTTTGTTTTAAACGATTAAAAATAAGCCAAATCACTTCGTCACAAGCATGTGGGTGGTAATATAGACATATAGGCAATCACATTCAACTGGAGGCTAATATGTCAGATTTAATTGCAGCAAGATATGATGAAGTATCAGCTTCCGAGTTTGAAGATGATATGGTTGTCATTGTCATTACCGATGAACAGAGTGAAGATATTGAGGTTATTTCAGACCTTGATGATCTTTTCGTTAATACTGAGGTTGTGGTTATTGATGGTGACGCTTTAGAAGTCGACTATGATAACGCTGGATATTTTTCATCAGAGAATAGCTATGAAGTTTCAGTAGACGATATGTTATTCGACAATACCGTTGGTGAGCAACTTATGGATTGTGGTTTTTTCGGCACTCAAAGCTAATAGATACTCGTTATTTATTATCGCGTCCCAATCGTCATGCAGGTGTGGTTATTTATTTACTGAAAAGCCATGTTTTAAATAACAGGCAACGATAATCTAACAGGAGCGGCTATGAAACTCGAAAACATTAACAAAGAGCAGCAGCTCTATGTTCTTAAATGTGGCTCTATTCTATCAAGCTACGGATTTGATCTCCTGCATACAAAAGCAACCGCCGTAGCTGACTGGATGGACGTTGAAGCACCAGTAGCTGCACTGGGTACAGAAGAACATTTTGAACAATGTGCAGAACTCATGCGGCGCGGGCAGGTATATGCTAACGCTTCCCGGAAATGCTGCCCCGGTAATCTTTCCCCCCAACTAATTGGGCTTGAAGGTTGTCGTGTTAGAGTCACTACCGATGACGGTGAGGAACGCTGTTTCTGGGTTGCAAAAACGACCGGATGGATGCCGGGTCACCTCGAAGTTCCACGCTCGAATACGGCTTATGGCCACCCTGCACAAGCGCATTACAAGTCAGTTCAGACTATTCGATAAGTCACCGGTGCTCCGATTTCGACATGATGCATACCAACCAGACTCACTACTGTTGTCATCGACAAGAATGACAACAGTAGTGAGTATCTATGGCTTATCCTCGGAAAACAGCCCATTATTCATGCCTCCCTCTTCCGGTATGGCATAGCTCACATGGCTTCAGATAAAAATCAAACCGATAAACTCGCCCGCGATATTAAAGACAAGGTTCTCGCCAGGCCTGCTGGCTCATCAGGAGAACCAGTGGAGTACCGGAGTGTCCATGAATTTATGACACTAACCCGCACGGGAACCCCTGCTGATGCCCGCCAGTTCCGGCTGGCTGTTAAAGCTAAGGGAATAGCTATCTGGCCTGATGATGACCCACGCGTAGGGCAGCAATTTGCACGTGACGGCATTCGCTGGGAAGTTCGTCTGAAGACCTTCCGGCCTGAGAGTCAGGATTCATTTGACGATGACCTGGATGAGAAAGTCTCACCAAAACGCTTTGGATATCGCCGGTACGGTGCGATGTCCCGTCCTGATCAGAAGAAATTCAGCGACAGGGTATACTTCAACTGCATGGAGCGGTGTGTCGTCACCGGTGTGAAGACAAAATGCAGGGGAGAAGCAGCACATCTGATTGAGCATCATAAAGCGGGCTCTGACCACTGGAGTAATGGCCTGTGGCTTCGGGCAGACATACATCGGTTATACGACAACGGCCTGTGTGTGATTAATCCCAGCACCCTGACAATCCATTTCCACCCCACTATCCTGGCTAAGGATGACGATCTCATCGCGTATGAAGCTCGGCCAATATTACCGACAAGAAAACCTGTAAACCCTGCCTGGTTAAAATCCCGGTGGGATGAACTTACCTGGCCGAAGTAAGCATCGTGTCTGACAACGGTAGTGAGGCCTAATCATTACCGTTGTCGTAGCAAACGGGCTTCAATGCTTGGCTCATTATCGTTGTCACCAGTCTGGTCAGCTCATAACTATTGCCATCGGCACTGAGATGCCGTCCTGCGCATCGAACTCACATCCATTGTCACTCGATTTTTGAATCTGCCGGGAGTGTAACCAGTGACAATGGTAATGATCACCTTCACATAATTAACGAACCGTTACTACTGGTAAGAGGGTGCATGGTCGACAACGGTAATGACAATTAAGGAAAGTACCTTTCTGTAATGACAACGGTAGTGACTTAATGGTTAACCCTTGTCTGGTTACCGGCAATCAAGTACAGGAACTATGACAATGGTAGTGAGTCATTACCATTGTTATGGCTCATCATACTATCCCTATATACAGCAAGTAGACGGCGTTGCTCACTACCATCGTCATTGGTTGCATGGGTAGCAGAATGTTAGATGACAACAGTAGTGATTCTGGTGCTTCACCATCCGCCTGGTGACAACGGTAATGAGTGATCGAGATCACTATCGTTGTCGCAGCGTTCGGTATGGCTACAACCGGCAAGTTGTGCCTCGACAATGGTTGTGATCCCGCACTCACTTGATTCGTCATCGCCGGAACGACCCCACTGAAATGTACTTGGAAACGATGACAATGGTAGAGACTTGAAAAAATCACATCCATTGTCATTGACCAATCAGGTTAGCTACGACAGCGGTTGGACTCATTTCCATTGTCACCGACAGGCCATGTATTCATACAACGACAACGGCAGGGAGTGACGCGGTCACTACCACGGTCATTCATCCCGCCCCTCAAGTACGAGCAGACAGTACGGCGAGTGAATCCTTACCATAGCTACCTGAAAGGCCTGATTAACCTGGAATGCATATGACAACGGTAATGACCAACAGAACTCATTTCCGTTGTCATTGTGCTGGTGGAGCAGTAAGAACTTGGTCTGAATCATGAATGACAACGGTAGTGAGTATTCTTAGTCAATACAGTGGTCATTCAAATGCGCCGGGAGCAAATGACAGCGGTAGTGAGTCAAATCACTCATTACCGTTGTCATTGTGTCATGGGAATCAGCGATAAATCCGTACTGACGATGCCGACAATGGTAGTGAGCGGTATGAGGTCTTCTCCGAGAAGCTGCTCTGGAGAGTTGTCGATGATGACAACAGCAGTGAGCTGCCAAGACTCATTGCCGATGTCATGGTGTCATGGGTATCAGCGATTTGTCTGTACCGGCGATTCCGACAATGGTAGTGAGCGGTGTAAGACCTTCCCTGAGAAGCTGGTCTGGAGAGATGTCGATGATGACAACAGTAGTGAGCTATCTAGTCTCATTACCATTGTCATGAGTGGTCACCCCGCAATGACAACAGTAGTGACCGCGTCACTCAATACCGTTGTCATTAAGCTAAACAGGATTCTCTGACGATGTGCAGGGAGGGAGGGTTCCAGGCCGTCATCTGACAGCCCGGAGGGAATGCTAGCTGGCGGGATTGTTCTTTTTCTGGCTTCTAAGGCTGCGAATGTAGTGAAGTTCTTCAGCTGTTAAGTCATGGATGGTTAACGTTTCATCCCCATCAATGGGCTCATCTGGTGGGCACAATTCACCTTCCAGTGGCTCACCATTATTTTTACCCGACGTGCCATTGTTCTCCTCATCAGCATCACCCTCGCCATCACCATCAGGTGGTGGTTGGATATTGTTCAGATTCAAATCAGGATCGCGTTTGTGGATCTGGAAATAAACCTTCCCATCTTTTTTTACTTCGGTGTACTGAAGGTAACCAATGGATGCCAGCTCCTCCAATGCCTTACGTACTGTGGCGTTCTGGCTGTTGGCACGGGTCTTAAGATTTAATCGGTTCTTAAGTCTCGTTAAGGAGATCGGGATTGGATTTGGTGGAAGTGACTCAATGAACGTGTAAAGCGCCTGTGCGCTCTCTTTTTTCGCCAGTTCCTTGATAGCCTTCAGCTGCATCAAAACCTTGTGGTCGTACTGATACAACTCGAATATCTTAGGGTCTATCTGTAGCTCTACCTGATCAGAGTCCGGGTCAAGCAAGGCAGACTGCACCAGGTGCGTCGTATACACCTTTGACGAGTGGGTGCTGGTGAAGGACAACATCACGGATGCCAGCCTGCGTAACGACGCGTCGATACGCTTACGGGATGCGGTAGAGGAACGATAATTTTCAGGGTTACAGAGCTTCAGAAACTCAGTAAATTTGAGGCTGATCTTATCGTTATCAATCGGATGGTTAGCTAGCGTTCGGATGATTCCCATCCACGTTTTGAAGTCAACAGACATATCGAGGCGCTGACCCACGATCGAGATATTGGTGAAACCCTCGCTCTCCATCAAAGAAAGTGTCTGTAGTTCTTTCGTGGCATCAAAGCCAACAGTTTTGTATTCACGACTCTGACGGCCAACGCTTTTTGGTGATGGCACAAACAACCCAAGGCGCATGAGCGCGATAGACTGAACCGTCCTGCTGCTATTAGGACGTAAAATAATTTCTTTACCTGTCTCTCTCTCTGTTACAGAGAAAGCCCTGGTAACCATCTGGCCTTGCTGCTCAGAATCTTTCTCATTGGTCATAGTGGTTTATCGACTGTATTAATCAACAGATTATTGAATACTATCGCCCAAAGCCCTCAGTGTCACTTAAGGGATCTCTGCGACGATCTCAGATTGTGCATAAGTCCAGGCTAAAAAAACGCCACGACTAAATATAAAACTCTGAAATTCACATAAAAACAAATACATACGTAGTTTATCAACAAAGGAGCAATTCCGGTGAAAAAGATCCTTTAAAAAATCACTACCATTGTCGCCGCAATCACTACCGTTGTCAAAAAACTCACTACTACCGTTAAAAAACTCACTACCAATGTCAAAATAATCACTACCGTTGTCACCGATTGGCTTCCAGGCCTTGTGCCGTCTGGCTTCCGAGCTGCGGGGATCTCTTGTGATCTATGGGAACTCGTAAGGTACTAATTATTGGAACTACCTTGTGGAAAATGGGGATAAATTCTCTCTTCGAGTTAAATCAACATCGAATAGCTAAATTGTCGAAAATATGTACGGGCATGAAAGGAAAATGCGTATAGAAAACAGTGGATAAGATTTTAATAATTTTGTTTCATCATACAGGTGATAGATGGTATCTATATGAATTATAATAGAAATATACTCAAAACTCTTTAAGAGTTATACCTTCAGATCACACAATAAAACTCACTACCATTGTCACAAATACTCACTACTAACGTCGAAATAGTCACTACCAATGTCATTTTAATCATTACCAATGTCAAAAAAGTCATTACCATTGTCATAAAATGCCCTTGAGCCCAGTAACCATGCGGCTTGCAGCGTACAGGGATCTCTTTTGTACTCCGTTGCACCTTTGGGATCTCTTTATTGGAACTGTCCTGTGGAAAAGTATCTTTTTTGCCTTCGTCAGCTACTGACTCGGTGCTTTACTGATTGTGTAAACAAAACGATAAGAGGCACTCACATGTACGCAACTGCAAAAGAAATTATCGCAAAGCTGCAAAAAATGAACCCTGACGAAAAGGTGCTAGTCCGTGTCTGGTACAAGTCTGATGTTCAGGAGTTAGCAATAGACCGAAACATGCCGCAGGTTTCAGCTAGCGAAGCTGAGTCGACCTTAGCGTTGATAGACCGAACTCACGATGGTGATATCGGTATCAACTGGGATGTTGTTCAGAGTGGTATTGAGACAGTTCGTAGTGGCCAAATTTAAGCAACCGAGTAACAAGGACGTGACTCAACTAATCCACATATCCACCGGGTAGATCAACAGATCGATCCAGATTAAGACCAAATAGAACCAAAAAGATCCCCGCTCCCGCAAACCCGCAGCTGGTAAGCTCTGAAGACCTGCCCCGGTGGGGTTGAGAGGGAAAAAAGTGAGCTCTGAAGGGCTGTCGGTGGGGTTAGCCTGGTAGCTGGTGGTGTTCAAAGGGAATAACGGTGGGATTGGAAGGGGAAAGGAACTTAATTATCAACATCTGCTGTGCTAATGAAAACATCAAATAAAAACATAATCATACGTAACAAATCTCAAAAATAGGTGATCGGTATTCATTTTTTGTCCACACTGGCAGCAGATCAAAAATTTGATGTCAACGACATTTATCCGATTCATCTCTGAAATAACGTATTGATTTAGTACAAATAAAAACCAATACCCGATAAATGGGGACTAAATGACCCCTATTTCTCATGATCAATAAAAATCACCGTGATACATTCGCCCGGACTGGGCATTCCAAGATACCCGGAAAATAACAATAAAACTGGGGGATCCACACGATGAACTCGAATGAAGTTCTTCTTTTCAAGGACGCTATTCCCGACTTCAATCAGCCGTCGACTGGAAAGCTGACGGTGACAAAAAATTCATCAGTACAACCTGTATCACTGCTCCGCCTGGGCGTTTTTACTCCCAGTTGCCGAACAGAGGCAACGGTCACGCTAAACGTGACGGAAGCGCTATCCAGTCTGGAAATTGCAAAACAGGAAGGGTACACGGACATAAAGATCACCGGCCCGATGCTGAATTATTTCCAGGACTTCCGGTGCTGGACAGCAATCGTCCATTCCTTCAGCGTATCGCCTGATGCGCTGAAAGGTAACCGGATTAAAATGCCCTTTAGTGAATTTGCCAAACTCTGCGGCTACCCATCAAAACGCTACAGCACGAAACTGCGCAATGAGATAGCCGATTCGTTGACGAAGATTCGCTCAAAAAGCATTCGGTTTGAGAAGAACCCGGGGATCACCAAGTTCAAAGTAGCCGGGTTGCTGAAAGAGGCGGAATTTGATGGTGAAAGTGATTACATCATCCTGGAAGCCGACGAACGACTCTGGGATTTGTACCGTTCAGATCATCTTACTCTGTTGCGGAAGAAACCCCTGGAGCTACTTACCAGGAATGAAACGGCTCAGGCGCTCTATACATTTTTTGAAGCGCTACCTCAACATCCAGCCCCGATCACCTTTGACAGACTTCGACAGCGTTTACTGCTCAATGGGCGCATTGCCGAACAGAACCGGAAAATGCGAACTGCTCTCGATGTGCTTGCCAGCATCGGTTACCTGAAATTTTACTACCTGGTGGACACCAGCGTACCCACCATTCAGATCACGGATCGGAATCCCAAACTAACAGGTTCCTGATGTTTGAAACGTCTTTTTGCCCGGTTCCGGGAATGTGCTGTCTCATTCCCACCGGTCAAAAACACTAAGTTGACGTTTCCCTCTCAAACCCACCCGTGATTTTGTAGTCGCTAAAGGATAAATAGTCCCATTTACATCTGAAAAGCTGATGGGGCGCGTCAGGCCTCTATTGAATACAACTTGTATTACCATGAAAAATAAAGAAAATAACACTCCTCTTTATAATTACTGCTGTTCGCCTAATCCCAAAAAGATACTTTTTTAATCTGCACAGTTTTTATCGCCGGTGGGAACGAGAGGGAAGGGGAAAATATACCCGGTGGGATTGAGAGGGAAGGCCTGTAGAAAACAACCCGACAATCTTTTGTCGGCTGGAATGACCAGGGTAAATTAAGTTCTGGAGGATAGTTATGACTTCGACATTTGGTAAGCAGCTGAAGCTTTATGCAGACCGGCAAACGGGCGCAAAACGTACTGCTCTTGATTTTCAATATGTGGTTTCGCCTGGTAAGGATGCGTTTCCCACGGTGAACATCACTATGGCTCCGATTGCTGATGGCGCAAAAGAAGCCCAATGGGAGCTTAAGCGCGTCATCCAGCTGAATCGCTATGAATTAACTCAATGTTGCGCGGTATTGTTCGGGCTGGAAAAGGAGATGAGGGCAAACTTTCACGGAACCGATAAAAACAAAGGTTTTACGCTCATCAACAATGGTGCATCCGGCTGCGGGATAAACTTTTCTCATGGTGGGGATATGCTGACGCATATGTTGAACCATGCCCAAAGAATGGAAGTAGGGGCATTTATTCTGAAACGGCAGGCGGATGCGTGGGATATGAGTGTCAGTGACGTTCTTGCACTTTTGCGTCAGTCCGTGGCCATCAAACGGGCATAAGATCACGAAGCAGGTTCAAGAACAGGCTTACCGTACAACAATTTTCAAATCCAAACTGACCCTACTTAACTTCAACTGGAAGGCGCTATGACAGAACATCAGCAGAATAGAAATGTTTGTGAAGTCGGGTTAGCCTGTGAAGCCATGACGATTGATCCCAAAACCATTCAGTCAGCAGTAATGCGTAAAGAAGCCACGCAAGTTGTTATTCCTCACTTTAAGGGGGTTTGTCCTGCTTTTGTCGAATGGGCTGAACAATGCTTACCTGGCGATAAACTTCCTCGTGGGAAATTTTTTAGGTCACGAGAATGGATGCGTCAGTTCACCACTTGCCAGATAAACTACAAGACAGATCATCCAGATGAAGGAAAGTATGGATGGCTTTTTGAAGGAACCAAATATTGAAAAGTTAAGGAGATATGATTAATGCTAATTTATGCCGCAGATCTGATTTTACCCTTAAAAATTCTGCTGGTGGTATTTGTCGTGACTATCATAGGCGCTACCATCGGGTTGAAATTTGTACGCTCCGAAAACAAGATCGTTTGCATGTGGCTCGTGCCAATAGGCTGTCTTGGGGGAATTTTTGCATTGATGATGTTTCCATCAATTACCACAAATGATTTGTTGCTCGGCAAGAGATGGTCGGAAGATTGTCGCGTGGTCGAAAAATACGAACGCCACGCTTTTGAAGCACCGACGAACCGGCTGATTTGTTCGGGGGTTGATGAGCATGTTAATTCAGAAAGTTATGCGGTATTAACGAAAGCTTACCGGGAGCGGGGGGGAGAACTTATTTCGGGATCCCATAGTGTTGAAAACTAGCCTTCAAATCTAATGCTACGGAGTTTGTTAGCGCCAATGATATAAGACGGTAATTCACCATTTGAATTGTCCGCTCCACCCAACATGTTGTTTCCTTGAGGTTCTCACACCAGAAAGGACATCGACATGCTGAGCAGAGAGGACTTTTACATGATAAAACAAATGCGCAAGCAGGGTGCGTACATTATCGATATTGCAACTCAGGTGGGTTGCTCTGAACGCACCGTCAGACGGTATCTTAAATACCCTGAGCCACCGGCCAGAAAGACGCGCCACAAAATGGCCAAACTGAAGCCGTTTATGGATTATATCGATACACGTCTGGCCGAAAATGTCTGGAATGGCGAGGTCATCCTCGCAGAAATCAAAGCGATGGGTTACACCGGTGGTCGCTCCATGCTGCGCTATTACATCCAGCCCAAACGCAAAATGCGTCCGTCGAAGAAAACGGTCCGCTTCGAAACCCAGCCCGCTTACCAGTTGCAGCACGACTGGGGCGAAGTTGAGGTGGAGGTCGCCGGGCAGCGATGCAAAGTTAACTTCGCGGTTAATACGCTGGGGTTCTCCCGTCGCTTCCATGTCTTCGCCGCGCCAAAGCAGGATGCGGAACACACCTATGAGTCGCTGGTTCGCACCTTCCGCTACTTTGGTGGCAGTGTGAAAACCGTGCTGGTTGATAACCAGAAAGCGGCGGTGCTGAAAAATAACAACGGGAAAGTGGTGTTCAACTCCGGGTTCCTGTTGCTGGCCGACCACTATGACTTCCTGCCGCGTGCCTGTCGTCCGCGCAGGGCCAGAACCAAAGGTAAGGTGGAGCGGATGGTGAAATATCTCAAGGAGAACTTCTTCGTCCGCTATCGCAGGTTCGACAGCTTCGCTCATGTTAACCAGCAACTGGAGCAATGGATGGCTGATGTGGCTGACAAACGGGAGCTTCGCCAGTTCAGACAGACCCCGGAACAGCGCTTCGCGCTCGAGCAGGAACATCTGCAGCCGTTGCCTGATACGGACTTCGATACCAGCTACTTCGACATCCGCCATGTCTCCTGGGACAGCTATATCGAGGTTGGCGGCAATCGCTACAGCGTTCCCGAAACGCTGTGTGGCCAGCCGGTCTCGATACGCATATCGCTGGATGATGAGTTGCGGATCTACAGTAATGAGCAGCAGGTGGCATCACACCGGCTCTGTTCAGCATCATCTGGCTGGCAAACGGTGCCGGAACATCATGCCCCGCTCTGGCAGCAGGTCAGCATGGTGGAGCATCGTCCACTGAGTGCGTATGAGGAGCTGCTGTGATGCATGAACTTGAAGCGCTGCTGAGTCGCCTGAAAATGGAGCACCTGAGTTATCACGTGGAAAGTCTGCTGGAGCAGGCAGCTAAAAAAGAGCTGAACTATCGGGAGTTCCTGTACATGGCGCTGCAGCAGGAATGGAACGGCAGGCATCAGCGCGGTATGGAGTCCCGGCTGAAGCAGGCTCGTCTGCCGTGGGTCAAAACGCTGGAGCAGTTCGACTTCAGCTTCCAGCCAGGCATCGATCGTAAGGTCGTCAGGGAGCTGGCCGGTCTGGCGTTCGTGGAACGCAGTGAGAACGTGATCCTGCTGGGTCCTCCCGGAGTGGGGAAAACCCACCTGGCTGTAGCCCTCGGCGTGAAAGCGGCGGATGCAGGTCACAGGGTGTTGTTCATGCCACTCGACAGACTGGTAGCAACGCTGATGAAAGCGAAGCTGGAAAACCGGCTGGAGCGTCAGCTACAACAGCTGAGCTATGCGCGTGTGCTAATCCTGGACGAAATAGGCTACCTGCCGATGAACAGAGAGGAAGCCAGTCTGTTCTTCCGCCTGCTGAATCGCCGGTATGAAAAAGCGAGCATAATCCTGACATCAAACAAAGGCTTCGCAGACTGGGGAGAGATGTTCGGCGATAACGTGCTGGCAACGGCGATCCTGGATCGGCTGCTGCACCACTCAACCACAGTGAATATAAAAGGAGAAAGTTACCGGTTGAAGGAAAAACGCAAAGCCGGAGTGCTGGCTAAAAACGCAACGCCAATCAGTGATGATGAAATGGCGGAAAGCGGACAACAGAAGTGATCAAATAGCGGACATTAAAAATGGCGAAAAACGGCCATAAATCTTGGCGTTGACAAGTTTTCATGAATAATAATCACAATGTTTTTCCTTGCAATGAATTGGGTATGGGTGATTCCAAATCGGAATTGGAAAGACTCCTTGAATTATGTGAATCCACTCCGCAAACAGGCGAGCCTAACCCCCAGATAGCTAATATGCAAGCATTTTGGAATCGATAACTGGTGGCTCATCTCATATCACTGGCTTCAATTTTTGCTCTCATATTCTTAATGGCCGTAAATTTTCCACACTCAACGATGCAGAGATAAAACAGCTAACATCTCTTCGCAATGAGGGGCGAAAAGACGGTTTTGTGGTCAGAATTCAACCTGTTGATGTAACCCCTGAACTTCAGCTTGAAAGGTATCTTGCGTCAAGTTGGGAAAGCGAAATCGAGATTTATAAACGCGTACCGTCGATTGTCGTGATCTGTAAAATCTCAGGTCTGTCTGCATTGGCAGGCTCGGGGAACAAAATGTTTTTAAATATGGATTACTTAAGTTGCGGAACTGAAACTGATGATCAGGATTGCCAGGATTAAGTCACTGATTGGCGGTTGCAACGAGCTTTGGGTTTGTTAGACTGGCCTGACATACCTTCCCCCATCGCGGGGTGCGTTGTCGGAGTATCAAAATATTGTTTTCCCCTATGCGGGGTTTAATTAGTGAGTAGCGACTGCCCGGGTTAGCGCCTGACCCGTGTCAGACTTCTGAAGGATATTTTGATATTAACCGTCCAGCTGGACGGTTTTTTTTCGTCTGTTTTTAATTTGGATAGTGGTATGGGTAGAAAAAAACAATCAAACCGCAGTGTATCAGCGCCAGCTGTTGATGCTGAAAAAGAAATTATCGACCCGAGATGGAACATCTTTTTCTTTGCGGCAATTGACCGACCGTGGGTGCTTAACCCGCATCTTTTTTACGCTGAACAAGCGCAGGAACGTTTGCTGTCGCAGTTCAGTGATGTGGAGATCAGGAGTGAAGCGACAAAGAAAGGCGAGTCATTTATAGAGTCAGCTGGAGACTGGTTCAATCCTGATTACCACGACGAAAGTGACGTATACGAGAATATTGAACAGATTGAAGCTTGCCACTGGGTTGCGTTGCGGGAAATGAAGGTCACGGTCACGCTTTCCCTGACCGCTGGGATGTACCACCAGTTTGACAAGGCATTACGAGATCTGCTTATCCGGGAGGCCAGAAGCTGGCGGTGGCTCGACATGGTTGTGATATCAGATTTGATCTGGAACCTCAGTTTTCCGAGGCTTATGGATTTGATGGAATGGCTGGGTATTGAAGTACGAAACATGCCATGTTTCCCGTTAATCAGTGCATGTCATCAGGTTGTCAACGTTTATAAACATGGAGATGGTGATGCCCACCAGAAACTGGTTAATGCTCACCCGGAGTACTACTCAGTATGGCAATGCGAAGGTTATCCGCAAGAGAGACCAGCTCGCCACGAAGAACTTGAAGTTTCCGAGGAACAGTTTAGAGAATTTGCCGAGGCGATAACGGTGTTCTGGAAGAGTCTGCCGGAAGGACTATCTTATTCGGGGATGGGAAAAGAGCCTAAGTGGTTTGGCAAGGCTTATGAAAAAGTGAAGTGCGACAAAGAAAAACGCGAGCGTAAAGCGGAAGAATAGTGGGGCACTCTAGCCCCACCGAAACAAAAGGAGAGTCAGACAGCCGGTGACGGTTGCCAGCCTGATTGAGTCTGGATCCATTTGCCTACGGAAATCATGTCGTAACCACCGTTCCCGTAGGACGACTTCACTTCTTCTATTTCGACTGGAACCGCCAGCTCGATGGGGCGGAACCAGCCATCATCACCGACTGTATACCGGCCTTCATGTTCCTTGCTCATTTCGCAGACCCGGCTGGGTGGAAGCCAGAAACCTTCATTTGCTCTTTCGGATGCGATACGAATAGCTTCATCCACGGAAGCGACTTCCCGGATGTGTTCGTTATGCGCGTTTGACATTTTGATCAGAAATGACTTCATAGAACCATTTTCCTCAGCTTAGGCCGGTAACGTTAATCGTCGGGGCGGTCGGTAATATTCCGGCGATAGTGTCCTCATATTGTACTCTGGCATGATGCATAACAGAAATTTGAGAGCGCGGGATTGAGAGGCGAAGTAGTTTGATGATAATCGCTGCGGGTGTACTATCAGCCTGATTCCTGGACTGAAGCCGAACGTCCAGCCGTGGTAAAACTGGTGAACGATGTTAACCTGGCATCGAGATATCGAGACCGTAACCATCTGACTGAATAAGGAGCTTTTATGCCGAATGGGAGAGTGATTTTTAACAAAAGAGGCCGATGGGACTGGCTTGATAGCGGTTGTGATATAGATGAGGATGAATTAAAGCAGGAAGAGTGGTTTGTTGGCGATATGTATTATCCGCCAGACTTTGAATACGATACGTCAATGCATGATCACCAGATTACAGAGTGGTTGTCTAAACCTGAAGAGCTGGTGCGGTATGAGCGAGGGCGTTAACTCAATTTGCTTATCTGAACTGGCTACATGATCTTTCAGCGTGGCCATTTCGGTTCTTCACATTTCCCTGACTCCCTCCTGACAGAACCGACTATTTCATCCATGAACCGCAAGAGCGGTAACTAAATGCCATATCGTGTGGCAGAGTGGTTTGCTCCAGTACCCGTCAAAATAGTCCAACATACAAAAACAGGGTAGCCTGCCCCGGGCTTCACCCGGGCCAGGCTACCCGGAGTCGAACCGTTAACCCGGAGTCGTGGGTGAGTAACGTCGAGTGCCCGCCTGAATTCCGTGCGGCCACCAGCATTGGCTTCACCTTTTTCCGACCGACACTTTCGTGCTGGTTTGCGGCCGCATCTTCGCCGGGCCGGAACACCCTGCATTTTGTGCCGGTGGCCATCACCGGTATTAGGATAAAGGGAAGAATATCGGTGATGGATTCCGGGATAATCGCCGGGAAAACCCGGGCAGAATTCACGTACATCACCCTCTATTAGTCCAACATACAAATAAACTTCCCCTTTCTGCCCCAAGCGAAGCGCAGGGGCAGAAAGGGGAGCCGTACCTGAAACCTCCGTGTCGTTTTCAGGATCGGGCCCGTGCCCGGGGTAACCATTCTGCCCGGGCCCACCATTTTAAAAAGAAACCGCCGTGCCCGGTCTGGCCATTTCCCCCGCCTGCGGCAACCGGGCCGTGCCGGTCTTTCCGTCCGGTTCCTGCAAACCCCACATAGGGACTCCGGTCGCTGGATGAGCCATGCGAGAAAATATGAGAAAAAGAGAGAAAAAAAGAGAAAAAAAAGAGGGGCCGGGGGCGCGAGGGTTTCAGTGGGTATTAAGGTCAAGGGCGCTTTGCAGGGTGGACGCGGGGGTGTTGACCCTGATCGCTTTTGTATGTTGGACTAATTTTGCATATATGAAGACAAGAAAAGACGCGCTGCCGACAGAGCAGGTATACTCTCGCCATCAAATGTGCGGCCAGCGGCGGGGGATAGGTAACGACCGCAGGCCTCCGCGACCGGTATCAATGATGATGATGCCCTGCCAGGTAAAGAGTAGTGACGACGAAAGTGAAGGTGAAGAAAACCCGGGCCGAACGTAAGCAGCATAGCCGGGACATGCAGGCCAAACATGAAGCGGAAAAAAAGGCCGCTAACCTGCGTAATATTCTAAAGAGAGACATTCTGGCCACGCTGGGTATCCCTAAAAATCACGGTGGGCGGGCAGCTCTTTCTACATTCATCACCGAGCACTTACTGAAGGGTGAGAGTCAGGTTCAGATTGTTGCCATGCTAACCGGCAGCGAATTGATGAAGCGGGCACAGCTTGCCGAAATCGAGCGCCTGAAGAAGATCACGGAACTGGCCAATCAAACCCGCAGAAACGAGATCACCAACCGGGCGTTTGAGCGCCTGGGTATCACAACCCGGCATCCAATGGGCGATTTAGTGCTGAGCATGGTGCGCGAACTGGCAAACCAGAATTTAAATACCGGTGAGATAGTAGAACGCCTGAATGATAACGAAACCGTACTGGAATCGCGCCGCCTGCACAAAGAGAAGCGAGCGGATCTTGAACGTCAGATTGATGAAGGTATTGCCGAGCGCAAAAAGACCCGTGTTGATATGCGGGAAGTGCTCGCCTACATGGCCCAGAAGAACGGTACAACGTATACGCCTCCCGCAGACACCTGGCGATCTCCTGAACATCCGAATGGCGATTCACCGACCCGGCATAATGGAAAAATCAGAGAGAGCCGTCTGACCGGCGCTGAAAGCACCCAGAAAGAAAACCCACGTCAGTACGGTTTGCCCAACCTGAAAACCAGTAGCGCTTCCATCAACAAGGCCGGAATGAGTGAGGCCATTAAGCTGGTGGGCGGACGTGTGACGGAATTTCGCACCTATCTTTATGAGCATCGCGATACGGGACTACGCGCTGATGTGCTGGCTCGCCGGTTTATGGCTGAGTCAATGCAAGGCAAAAAGATGGTTGACCCTGTGCCGGTCAATGAACCAGATAATCTCCCGGCTCCCACACACGAACCTGCCAAACGTAAATGGACGAAGGAAGAAAAGCAGGAAGCGCGTGACCGTGCGCTGGCCGCAGCAAGCCAGGTCGGAAAGCTTAAAGAAGCGGAAACCAACGGCATTACGCACGATGTAGTGCGAGAATCGCAGCCAGCACCCCAGCCAGCCCTGATCTCCGTCGAAGTTGAACAATCCCGCGTCTCCATGCAGGAACCGTCTGTTGCGCCCCTGGCGCACCCTAAACGTGAAGGCTCTACAACCTGCGTGGTGACCAGGCCGGATCAGGCTGATTTCGCTGCTACCGTCCGTCGAAACTGTAACGACCGCTGCGTGATTACAGGAGCAAGCTTACGCCGCAGGACAGAGGCCGCACACCTGGTAGAGCATAGTGCTGGTGGTCTGGATCACTGGAGTAATGGCTTGCTGCTTCGTATCGATCTGCACCGGCTGTTTGACGACAACGTCCTTGCCATTTGCCCGGAGACGTTGACCGTCCACGTTGACCCTGTCGCGCAGGCCGAAGATCCCGATTTGCAGCAATACGATGGCCATGTGATTACCGGGCTTTGCCGTCCGATAGACCCGGCGAATCTCGTCATGCGCTGGGAGCGTTATCAGCGCCGGTTAGAACTGACCAAGTAAAACCGGTAATCCATCAGGTGCGAATCGTGGGAATGCGCCAGCTCGGTAACCCCACGTCACCGGATTGAACCATCACAAAAAAGGAGCCCACCGGGCTCCCCAAAAACGAATTGTTTTATTGTTCCTGCTTAGTTCTACGTAGGTACTCTTCAGCCTTTATCTTTATTTGCACGAGTTCAGCGTAAAACTCACGTTCCATTTGGTATGTTGGCATCTGAGTATAATACTCTTCCACCTGTGGCCAAATTCGCTGAAGTTCTGCATATAAATCATGGAGAGCTCGGTAATAACTCCAACTTATTGATAGTGTTTTATGTTCAGATAATGCCCGATGACTTTGTCATGCAGCTCCACCGATTTTGAGAACGACAGCGACTTCCGTCCCAGCCGTGCCAGGTGCTGCCTCAGATTCAGGTTATGCCGCTCAATTCGCTGCGTATATCGCTTGCTGATTACGTGCAGCTTTCCCTTCAGGCGGGATTCATACAGCGGCCAGCCATCCGTCATCCATATCACCACGTCAAAGGGTGACAGCAGGCTCATAAGACGCCCCAGCGTCGCCATAGTGCGTTCACCGAATACGTGCGCAACAACCGTCTTCCGGAGCCTGTCATACGCGTAAAACAGCCAGCGCTGGCGCGATTTAGCCCCGACGTATCCCCACTGTTCGTCCATTTCCGCGCAGACGATGACGTCACTGCCCGGCTGTATGCGCGAGGTTACCGACTGCGGCCTGAGTTTTTTAAATGGCGGAAAATCGTGTTGAGGCCAACGCCCATAATGCGGGCGGTTGCCCGGCATCCAACGCCATTCATGGCCATATCAATGATTTTCTGGTGCGTACCGGGTTGAGAAGCGGTGTAAGTGAACTGCAGTTGCCATGTTTTACGGCAGTGAGAGCAGAGATAGCGCTGATGTCCGGCAGTGCTTTTGCCGTTACGCACCACCCCGTCAGTAGCTGAACAGGAGGGACAGCTGATAGAAACAGAAGCCACTGGAGCACCTCAAAAACACCATCATACACTAAATCAGTAAGTTGGCAGCATCACCCTTCTGCCGGGCTAATAACCTGGTCCCGAGCATGAGCCGGCGTGGCAACTGCTGGGATAATGCGGTGGCCGAATCGTTCTTCAGTTCACTGAAAAAAGAGCGCATCAGGAAGAGAATATACAAAACCCGGGATCTAGCCCGGGCGGATATCTTCGATTACATTGAAGTGTTCTACAACCGGGCCCGGCGCCACAGTCACCTCGGCGGCGTCAGTCCGGAGGCCTTCGAACAGGCCTCGTCGTGAGGACAGAATTTGTCTACGGGCGTGGGGTCAGTCCAATCAACGGCTCGGAAGTGTCTAGATTATCCGTGGCGATTCAATTATTCTAAAGTTTTCGACCGCTATACACTCTTATCATTCTTTGTTAATCGTTTATTAAGATAATAAATATAAGGACGAAACCATGAACGATGTCATTCGTGACTTTTTCAAAATGGAATCAGCTGGTGGTATTCTTCTCGTGATTGCCGCGGCAATTGCGATGACCATTGCTAACTCACCGCTGGGCGAAACTTATCAATCTGTACTGCATACTTATGTATTTGGTATGTCAGTTTCTCACTGGATTAATGACGGCCTAATGGCTGTTTTCTTCTTACTCATTGGCCTTGAAGTTAAGCGAGAGCTGCTTGAAGGTGCGTTAAAATCAAAAGAAACCGCAATTTTCCCTGCGATTGCAGCGGTTGGCGGTATATTAACTCCTGCTCTTATTTACGTAGCCTTTAATGCCAACGATCCTGAGGCGATTTCTGGTTGGGCAATTCCAGCGGCGACAGATATCGCTTTTGCTTTAGGTATCATGGCGTTATTAGGTAAGCGTGTACCAGTAAGCCTAAAAGTGTTCTTGCTGGCGGTTGCTATCATCGATGATTTAGGTGTAGTTGTTATTATCGCGCTATTTTACACCGGTGACCTGTCGACCATGGCGTTGCTTGTTGGCTTCATCATGACTGGTGTCCTATTCATGTTGAATGCGAAGGAAGTAACAAAACTTACGCCATACATGATCGTCGGTGCGATCTTATGGTTCGCGGTGCTTAAATCTGGTGTTCACGCAACATTGGCAGGTGTAGTGATTGGTTTTGCTATCCCACTAAAGGGAAAGCAGGGCGAACATTCTCCACTTAAACATATGGAGCACGCGCTTCACCCATACGTGGCATTTGGTATTCTGCCTCTATTCGCATTTGCCAATGCGGGGATTTCGTTAGAAGGCGTATCGATGTCAGGTCTAACTTCAATGCTGCCACTCGGTATTGCTTTGGGTCTACTGGTTGGTAAGCCTCTAGGTATCTTTACCTTTAGCTGGGCAGCGGTAAAAATGGGCGTTGCTAAGTTACCTGAAGGCGTTAACTTCAAGCATATCTTTGCGGTATCTGTGTTGTGTGGTATTGGCTTTACAATGTCTATCTTCATTTCCTCTTTAGCGTTCGGAAATGTAAGTCCTGAATTTGATACCTATGCTCGACTCGGTATCTTAATGGGTTCTACGACAGCAGCATTACTTGGCTATGCCTTACTGCACTTTTCTTTGCCTAAGAAAGCGCAAGCGTAAGATAAAAATGAGCTATTTTGTAAAGCCTCCCAATCGGGATAACACCGATCAGTTAAGGCATTGATCAGTTGAACGATCCTACGGATGGTTAACAATACCCTCAGTACACTAATTGCTGAGGGTATTTTTGGCACTGTTGCAAATAGTCGGTGGTGATAAACTTATCATCCCCTTTTGCTGATGGAGCTGCACATGAACCCATTCAAAGGCCGGCATTTTCAGCGTGACATCATTCTGTGGGCCGTACGCTGGTACTGCAAATACGGCATCAGTTACCGTGAGCTGCAGGAGATGCTGGCTGAACGCGGAGTGAATGTCGATCACTCCACGATTTACCGCTGGGTTCAGCGTTATGCGCCTGAAATGGAAAAACGGCTGCGCTGGTACTGGCGTAACCCTTCCGATCTTTGCCCGTGGCACATGGATGAAACCTACGTGAAGGTCAATGGCCGCTGGGCGTATCTGTACCGGGCCGTCGACAGCCGGGGCCGCACTGTCGATTTTTATCTCTCCTCCCGTCGTAACAGCAAAGCTGCATACCGGTTTCTGGGTAAAATCCTCAACAACGTGAAGAAGTGGCAGATCCCGCGATTCATCAACACGGATAAAGCGCCCGCCTATGGTCGCGCGCTTGCTCTGCTCAAACGCGAAGGCCGGTGCCCGTCTGACGTTGAACACCGACAGATTAAGTACCGGAACAACGTGATTGAATGCGATCATGGCAAACTGAAACGGATAATCGGCGCCACGCTGGGATTTAAATCCATGAAGACGGCTTACGCCACCATCAAAGGTATTGAGGTGATGCGTGCACTACGCAAAGGCCAGGCCTCAGCATTTTATTATGGTGATCCCCTGGGCGAAAAGCGCCTGGTAAGCAGAGTTTTTGAAATGTAAGGCCTTTGAATAAGACAAAAGGCTGCCTCATCGCTAACTTTGCAACAGTGCCCTGCCTAATGTTTTCCAGGTCATCATCGCCCAGCGTGTAGAACTTCAGTAGCGACAGTTCGTCCGTGGGCAGATCGAACAGCGCTGCTCGCTGCCGTTCGGTGAAAATATGGCGTCGTGACATACAAATTCGTCCCTTTTGAAGTATAGTCTGTTTTGGACAACAGCCAGCCCATATAAATCAGGGCGTTCCGATACAAAAATCCAGGAGGGTTCAATTGGGACATCGTGCCGCCATTTACTGCCGGGTTTCAACAGCGGATCAGTCTTGTGAACGCCAGGAATTTGATCTGCGAGCCTTCGCCGGCCGTGCCGGCTACGACGTGGTGGGAATATTTAAGGAAACAGGTTCAGGAACTAAACTCGACCGGGCCGAGCGAAAGAAAGTCCTGGCGCTTGCCCAGTCCAGACAAATTGATGCAATCCTGGTCACTGAGCTTTCCCGGTGGGGGCGCTCGACGCTCGATCTGCTCAATACGCTACGTGAACTGGAGAACTGGAAGGTTTCCGTGATAGCCATGAATGGAATGGCGTTCGATCTTTCGTCGCCGTATGGACGAATGCTGGCGACGTTTCTTTCCGGCATTGCGGAGTTTGAGCGGGATCTCATCAGCGAGCGGGTCAAGTCAGGCCTTGCTGTTGCGAAGGCACGTGGTAAGAGGCTTGGTCGTCAGGCCGGAGTGCGACCAAAATCAGACCGACTTTTGCCTAAGGTGGTTGCGATGAGGGCCGAGGGACGCAGCTATCGCTGGATCGCACGCGAGCTCGGTATCAGCAAGAATACCGTCGCTGACATCGTGCAACGACACAGAGCTAACGCTTAGGGTGTCATTTCGCCCTCAGCCGGAACCGACCCCTATTTGCAGTACCAGCGTACGGCCCACAGAATGATGTCACGCTGAAAATGCCGGCCTTTGAATGGGTTCATGTGCAGCTCCATCAGCAAAAGGGGATGATAAGTTTATCACCACCGACTATTTGCAACAGTGCCCATCTGTGAAAGAAAGCCTGACTGGCGGTTAAATTGCCAACGCTTATTATCCAGCTCGATGCAAAAATCCGTTTCGCTGGTGGTCAGTTGCGGGATGGCGTGGGGCGCGGAGGGGAGTGTCACGCTGAGGTTTTCCGCCAGACGCCACTGCTGCCAGGCGCTGATGTGTCCGGCTGCTGACCATGTGGTCGCGTTCGGTTGCACTACGTGAACCGTTAGCCAGAGTTGTCCGGCGCTCTTCGGCTGCGGTAGTCCAGGCAGTTCAATCAACTGTTTACCTTGTGGAGCGACATCCAGAGGCACTTCACCGCTTGCCAGCGGCTTGCCATCCAGCGCCACCATCCAGTGCAGGAGCTCGTTATCGCTATGACGGAACAGGTATTCGCTGGTCACTTCGATGGTTCGCCCGGATAAACTGAACTGGAAAAACTGCTGCTGGTGTTTTGCTTCCGTCAGCGCCGGATGCGGCGTGCGGTCGGCAAAGACCAGACCGTTCATGCAGAACTGGCGATCATTCGGCGTATCGCCAAAATCACCGCCGTAAGCCGACCACGGATTGCCATTTTCATCATATTTAATCAGCGACTGATCCACCCAGTCCCAGACGAAGCCGCCCTGTAAACGGGGGTACTGACGAAACGCCTGCCAGTATTTAGCGAAGCCGCCAAGACTGTTACCCATCGCGTGGGCGTATTCGCAAAGGATCAGCGGGCGCGTCTCTCCAGGCAACGAAAGCCATTTTTTGATGGACCATTTCGGCACAGCCGGGAAGGGCTGGTCTTCATCCACGCGCGCGTACATCGGGCAAATAATATCGGTTGCGAAGGTGTCGGCTCCGCCGCCTTCATACTGTACCGGGCGGGAAGGATCGACAGATTTGATCCAGCGATAGAGTGCGTCGTGATTAGCGCCGTGGCCTGATTCATTCCCCAGCGACCAGATGATCACACTCGGGTGATTACGATCGCGCTGCACCATTCGCGTTACGCGTTCGCTCATCGCGGGTAGCCAGCGCGGATCATCGGTCAGACGATTCATTGGCACCATGCCGTGGGTTTCAATGTTGGCTTCATCCACCACATACAGGCCGTAGTGGTCGCACAGCGTGTACCACAGCGGATGGTTCGGATAATGCGAACAGCGCACGGCGTTAAAGTTGTTCTGCTTCATCAGCAGGATATCCTGCACCATCGTCTGCTCATCCATGACCTGACCATGCAGAGGATGATGCTCGTGACGGTTAACGCCGCGAATCAGCAACGGCTTGCCGTTCAGCAGCAGCAGACCATTTTCAATCCGCACCTCGCGGAAACCGACATCGCAGGCTTCTGCTTCAATCAGCGTGCCGTCGGCGGTGTGCAGTTCAACCACCGCACGATAGAGATTCGGGATTTCGGCGCTCCACAGTTTCGGGTTTTCGACGTTCAGACGTAGGGTGACGTGATCGGCATAACCACCACGCTCATCGATAATTTCACCGCCGAAAGGCGCGGTGCCGCTGGCGACCTGCGTTTCACCCTGCCACAAAGAAACCGTCACCCGCAGCTCATCGCGCAGCTCGCCGTACATCTGAACGTCTGCCTCCAGTACAGCGCGGCTGAAATCATCATTAAAGTGAGTGGCTACATGGAAATCGCTGATTTGCGTGCTCGGTTTATACAGCAACGAGACGTCACGGAAAATGCCGCTCATCCGCCACATATCCTGATCTTCCAGATAACTGCCGTCACTCCAGCGCAGCACCATCACCGCGAGGCGGTTTTCTCCGGCGTGTAAAAATGCGCTCAGGTCAAATTCAGACGGCAAACGACTGTCCTGTCCGTAACCGACCCAGCGCCCGTTGCACCACAAATGAAACGCCGAGTTAACACCATCAAAAATAATTCGCGTCTGGCCTTCCTGTAGCCAGCTTTCATCAATATTAAATGTGAGCGAGTAACAACCTGTCGGATTCTCCGTGGGAACATACGGCGGATTGACCGCAATGGGATAGGTCACGTTGGTGTAGATAGGCGCATCGTAACCGTGCATCTGCCAGTTTGAGGGGACGATGACAGTATCGGCGTCAGGAAGATCGCGCTCCAGCCAGCTTTCTGGTACCGCTTCTGGTGCCGGAAACCAGGCAAAGCGCCATTCACCATTCAGGCTGCGCGACTCTTGGGAAGGGCGATCGGTGCGAGCCTCTTCGCTATTACGCCAGCTGGCGAAAGGGGGATGTGCCGCAAGGCGATTAAGTTGGGTAACGCCAGGGTTTTCCCAGTCACGACGTTGTAATACGACGGCCAGTGAATCCGTAATCATTGTCATAGTTGTATCCTGCGTGAATTGTTATCCGCTCACATTTTCGCATAACATACGAGCCGGACACATAGAGTGTAAAGCCTGGGGTGCCTAATGAGTGAGCTGACTCACATTAATTGCGTTGCGCTCACTGCCCGCTTTCAAGTCGGGAAACTTGTCGTGCCAGCTGCATTAAGGAATCTGCCAACGTGCGGGGAGAGGTGGTTTGCGTATTGGGCGGTAGGGTGGTTTTTCTTTTCACCAGTGAGACGGGCAACAGCTGATTGCTCTTCACCGCCTGGCCCTGAGAGAGTTTCAGCAAGCGGTCCACGCTAGTTTTCCCCAGCAGGCGAAAATCCTGTTTGATGGTGGTTAACGGCGGGATATAACACGAGCTGTCTTCGGTATCGTCGTATCCCACTACCGAGATATCCGCACCAACGCGCAGCCCGGACTCGGTAATAGCGCGCATTGCGCCCAGCGCCATCTGATCGTTGGCAACCAGCATCGCAGTGGGAACGATGCCCTCATTCAGCATTTGCATAGTTTGTTGAAAACCGGACATGGCACTCCAGTCGCCTTCCCGTTCCGCTATCGGATGAATTTGATTGCGTGTGAGATATTTATGCCAGTCCGCCAGACGCAGACGCGCCGAGACAGAACTTAATGGACCGGCTAACAACGCGATTTGCTGGTGACCCAATGCGATCAGATGCTCCACGCCCAGTCGCGTACCGTCTTCATGGGAAAAAATAATACTGTTGATGGGAGTCTGGTCAGAGACATCAAGAAATAGGGCCGGAACATTAGCGCAGGCAGCTTCCACAGCAATGGCATCCTCGTCATCCAGCGGATAGTTAATGATCAGACCACTGACGCGTTGCGCGAGAAGGTTATGTACCGCCGCTTTACAGGCTTCGACGCTGCTTCGTTCTACCATCGACACCATCACGCTGGCACCCAGTTGATCGGCGCGAGATTTAATCGCCGCGACAATTTGCGACGGCGCGTGCAGGGCCAGACTGGAGGTAGCAACGCCAATCAGCAACGACTGTTTGCCCGCCAGTTGTTGTGCCACGCGGTTGGGAATGTAGTTCAGCTGCGCCATCGCCGCTTCCACCTTTTCCCGCGTTTTCGCAGAGACGTGGCTGGCCTGGTTCACCACGCGGGAAACGGTCTGATAAGAGACACCGGCATACTCTGCGACATCGTATAGCGTTACTGGTTTCACATTTACCACCCTGAATTGACTCTCTTCGGGTGCTATCATGCCATACCACGAAATGTTTTGCGCCATTCGGAGGGGGCACGCCGAAGTGAGATTCAAAATGCCGACGTCAGTTCACAGGTGGGTAATGATACCAACGTGTTGATTTCGTATTTTCACTGACACCAGGATCATCCTGATGTTACAAGGATTGAATGACTACAGATTAAAATAGTCATCAACAGGTTGACAGCATTACCTGGCTCTGCGCCATGCTTGTTAGCCAGCCAATCAGTAAATGCCGTTAATCGATGAATATGTTTATTGACGTTATCAGTTGAGCTTGGCACCCAGTACAAGCCAGAGGGATCTAAACCATCTTCACCGATGGTGCCTGTGTAAAGACGCTTAGCAAAGGTTTGGAATAGCATTTTAGGATCTTCAAATAATCCTTTGTTGGCTTCCATGTAATCCAAGAGCAAAGAAGTGGCTTGTATAAAACCATTCATTAAAGCATTACTAGCACCATCAGCTTCCATCTTTAGCAAGTAATCGGTAACTGAACCAACTTCACCTTGTTCGGTGATCAAGATGGGGAGCTGACTTTTAATGCCAGTATTATCTTCTACGATAGTTGCTTTGACTTTAACCGATGACAAGGTTCATTCCTTTATACACGTTAAACATACAATACACTATAATTCTAAAGAGTTTATTGTCAAATAAAAAGGCAGATTTCTCTGCCTTAATACACAATATACATAGTTCAAGGTACTATATATAACTTAAGGGCGTTTTATTTTTGTGTGCTTATTTACCATCCGTTTCATCATCTACTTTCTGAGTCATGATTGGAGGCGGCGCTTCATTATCAATTTTCCTACGGCCTTCATCGCTGAAGAAGATTTTCCAGATAAAGTGCCCGACAAAAAGGATTCCGCATCCTATAATCAGCGCCCAGTCGAAAGTGTCAAATGGTCTGTTAAAATAATCAAACATATAGTTCTCCAGGGTAGAGTTCGTGACTAAGCCCGTTAAACGTTGTGTGGATAATTGCTCCACCAGACCGGGCAATGCAATTCATTGTTTTTTTCAGACCATCCGGCATCTATGAGTAATCTCTTCACAAAAAATGGCTGGTTTCTGAAGATATCTGTAGAAATTGATGTAGCTTTAATGACACTTCCTTTTTCACCAGGTTTTGTTGGTTTCTCGTAACGCGTTATACCGATATGCTGTAGACGTGACCTAATCGCGCCATCTGTCCTATTCATTTTCTTGGCAATCACTTCTATTGAACGATGCTCAGATAGAAGTGTAATTAAAAACTTATAGTTTCCACATACCCATTTGGCTGGTTTTTGTGGTTCTCTTTGGTTCCGTTCAGGCACTGATCTTTCCTTAATTTGTTGTGGTTTTTCACTATCACAATCAATGTCAGTTCTGGCCGGGTAATTTGAAATGGTTTTATCTGGTACGGTTTCATAGATAATTTCATTAAGCACTATATGCTTGCTCCACCAATCTGGGGCGGTAAGGTCGAATCCATCAATGTGCCAGCCGAATTCGATTAGTGGCAGGACATCAAGAAAACGTTTTTTTGATAATTTCGCAGAACTTATTTTTTTATTTAACCATATAACCGTACTAGATGAATCGTCTTCAGCGCCCACGGTAATCATTCCAAGCTCTATAAGTTGCTGAAGAGTGGATTGATGGCTTCTTAAGGTAAGCTCGGCAAGTGCCGTTTTACTGATACCATGTTGTATCGCCTTAAGTAAGACCCGAGTATCGTCAGGAGTCCACGGTTTACCGGTAATGAGGTGTGAAGATGTTTTCTTATGTAGCTGATCAGTATCCTCATCTTCGGGTACTAACAGGCTTGTGTTTCTTGTTCGCCACCATTCTGGAGAGTACAGAACATTTTCACCATTTATGCAGTGTGCTACCCATCCATTATCTAGGGAAGGTGCGAATAAGCAGGTCATTTCTTCCCAAGCTGACTCGCTGATTAAAATTTCGCGGATCTGGGCCGATTTTTTTCCCGCAAACACATCGAATCAGCCTATTTAGGCTATTTTTTCCACCATTTCTGGCGTTATTTCCGGTTTTTACTGAGATCTCTCCCACTGACGTATCATTTGGTCCACCCGAAACAGGTTGGCCAGGGTGAATAACATCGCCAGTTGGTTATCGTTTTTCAGCAGCCCCTTGTATCTGGCTTTCACGAAGCCGAACTGCCGCTTGATGATGCGAAACGGGTGCTCCACCCTGGCACGGATGCTGGCTTTCATGTATTCGATGTTGATGGCCGTTTTGTTCTTGCGCGGATGCTGCTTCAAGGTTTTTACCCTGCCGGGACGCTCGGCGATCAGCCAGTCCACATCCACCTCGGCCAGCTCCTCGCGCTGTGGCGCTCCTTGGTAGCCGGCATCGGCTGAGACAAATTGCTCCTCTCCATGAAGCAGATTACCCAGCTGATTGAGGTCATGCTCGTTGGCCGCGGTGGTGACCAGGCTGTGGGTCAGGCCACTCTTGGCATCGACACCAATGTGGGCCTTCATGCCAAAGTGCCACTGATTGCCTTTCTTGGTCTGATGCATCTCCGGATCGCGTTGCTGCTCTTTGTTCTTGGTAGAGCTGGGTGCCTCAATGATGGTGGCATCCACCAAAGTGCCTTGGGTCATCATGACGCCTGCTTCGGCCAGCCAGCGATTGATGGTCTTGAACAATTGACGGGCCAGTTGATGCTGCTCGAGCATGTGGCGGAAATTCATGATGGTGGTGCGATCCGGCAGGGCGCTATCCAGGGATAATCGGGCAAACAGGCGCATGGAGGCGATTTCGTACAGGGCATCTTCCATGGCACCGTCGCTCAGGTTGTACCAATGCTGCATGCAGTGAATACGCAGCATGGTCTCCAGCGGATAGGGCCGTCGGCCATTGCCCGCCTTGGGATAAAACGGCTCGATGACAGCGGTCATATTCTGCCATGGCAGAATCTGCTCCATGCGGGAGAGGAAAATCTCTTTTCGGGTCTGACGGCGCTTAGTGCTGAATTCACTATCGGCGAAGGTGAGTTGATGGCTCATGATGTCCCTCTGGGATGCGCTCCGGATGAATATGATGATCTCATATCAGGAACTTGTTCGCACCTTCCCTAGGTAAAATGGTCGTGATGACTTTAATTCATGCTATTCCATTGAGATTTGTGTTTACAATCAATAAAAATATTGTTAATAAAATGTAATCCTTAACATAAATCAACATGGATATGGAACCTACACTACAATGGCAAAGAAAAACATACATCAGGAAGAGATTGTATTCGCGAAGAAACAGCTTGTTCTCCTTGCAACATTAAAAGGGAAGGTAAGTGAATTGATTCTAAAGTGGGAAGGGAACATTGGAGCTGAGACTCCTGACTTGAATCGCCACGGGTTTAACAGACACCTCAGAGTCATTTAAGATGGCTTAAAGAGAGGTGCCCATGAGCAGTAAGCGTTATCCCGAAGAGTTTAAAATTGAAGCAGTCAAACAGGTTGTTGATCGCGGTTATTCTGTTGCCAGCGTTGCAACACGTCTCGATATCACCACCCACAGCCTTTACGCCTGGATAAAGAAGTACGGTCCGGATTCTTCCACTAATAAAGAACAGTCAGATGTTCAGGCCGAGATCCGCCGTCTCCAGAAAGAGCTGAAACGGGTTACCGACGAACGGGACATATTAAAAAAAGCCGCTGTAGATTCAATCTGTCAATGCAACACCCCTTTCAATTATCTCTTTCGGTGTTTTGAACTTCAGTGTCTTTCTCGGTCTGTTGTTTAGCTGAGCAGCAACCAGATCTAGTTCATGTTGAGTATATTGGGCAAGACATGTCTTTTTAGGAAAGTACTGCCGAATTAGCCCATTTGTGTTCTCATTTGTTCCCCGCTGCCAAGGACTCTGAGGATCGCAGAAGTAAACTTTAACGCCGGTGCTGACAGTAAATTCTAGATGTCTGGCCAGTTCCATTCCTCTGTCCCATGTCAGTGATTTTCTGAGTTCTGACGGTAAACTCAGGAATTTGTCGGTAAGAGCCTGATTTACTGAGACAGAATCTTTGCCCCTGAGTCTGAGGATGATCGTATAACGTGATTTTCGGTCTACAAGTGTGGCTATATGAGAGTTTTTTGTACCTGAGACTAAATCGCCCTCCCAATGCCCCAGAGAGCGTCTGTTATCGATATTTCGGGAACGTTCGTGAATTGGTGTTCCGTTCACTATGTTAATCGTACCTCTTTCGCCTTTGCGGGTATGACGCCTGCCATGGCGAAGGCTATGCGACCGTCGCAGATGCTGTATATTCAGGTGGTGTAGCGCTTCACGGCTACGAAAGTACAGCGTTTTATAAATTGTCTCAGGTGATATTCGCAGCGTTTTTTGACGTGGTTTTGTTCGCCTTAACCATCCTGATATTTGCTCTGGAGACCATTTCATCTCCAGCTTTTCCAGAACAAGCTTTCGCAATGGTAAATTTTGATCCAGTAAGCACGGTTTTGGCCTTTTCGCCATTCTGTTGGCTCGGTTATTAGCATCAACAGCTTTGTAATAGCGTCTGCCCCGATTACGCTGAACTTCACGTGAGATCGTCGAAGGACTGCGATTCAGCGCAGTAGCTATCGCACGAATGCTCATTTTGGCTGACAAACCAGCTCGTATCTCCTCGCGCTCAGACAGTGTCAGGTGAGCTACAGCCCGCTTACGCTCATGGGGTTTTATGCCGCCAGTATCCCTTAACATAGTGAAGATCGTTCCGGGTTTTGAACCCAGGATATTCGCTATTTCACTGAAGCCTGTTCCGTTCTTCCATAGTTCAAAAACAGAGGCTTTTTCCTCTGCTGTAAATGTTCGTCTCATTCAAAAAACCTCCGCAACCCCATGTTTTCACATAACTGTTGCGTTGACCAATTGAATCTACAGCGGCGTACTTCGCAAAGCTGTCCGACTGAGGTACGCCTTTATCCGTGACAACACCTGTTGCTGGCCTGTTCGCCTGCTCTGTCGGGTGCTGGATGTTCATCCCAGTGGTTTTTACGCCTGGCTTCAGCAGCCGCATTCACAACGCCATCAGGCAGACCTGAGACTGACAGGACAGATTAAACAGTTCTGGCTGGAATCGGGATGCGTCTATGGTTATCGTAAAATCCATCTGGATCTGCGGGACAGCGGGCAACAGTGCGGAGTGAACAGAGTCTGGCGACTGATGAAACGTGTCGGGATAAAGGCTCAGGTCGGATACCGGAGCCCGCGGGCACGTAAAGGCGAGGCCAGTATCGTGTCGCCCAACAGGCTCCAGCGACAGTTCAATCCGGATGCTCCGAATGAGCGTTGGGTAACGGATATAACCTACAGTGTGCCCGGAGTTCAGGGCGGGCATGGATGCTTAAATGAACCGCGAGTCTGTCTGGAATATTGAACCGGTAACTCACGATGAGAAACCCAACAATCCCACCGGGTGTGACGGTGGAGAACCTGAGCGGCAGTGACCTGCGGCATGCCCGCAGGGTGATGTAACCCGCTGACAACGGGGATTGAGGCGAGATCACTAAGCCGAGATGATCCTCAAGGTTAAGTACTGAAAGGCTGAAGAACATGAACCCGTTAATCCGCCTCTGTGGGTTGAAAACGTCACCACGGCCTACGTGATCTGACAGGCCGTGCAGGAGGAACTGGCAGTGATACGTAAGCACTGCCGGTCGAAGGTGTTTTGACATGTATGCGAAACACCGGGGCAGCAGCGTCTATCACGCTTGCGTTGCTGACTTCTGCCAACTTGCGGCAAGCAAGGATAAAGAGTGCGACGGGCAGCCTCCTCAGTATGCCTGAGTCCAGGCAGGTAAACCGGGGAAGGTCAGCGACGGATGTTAAGGGGGCATGGCTCCGATGACGCGCTGGCTGGCGGAGCTTCCGTAGTAGTCCGCGATGGGGAAAGCCCATTACATGGCGAAGGGAAGCAGTTTGAATGTGTTTGCGACGTGAATTAACTGACCTAACGAGGTGAAGACCTTTGATAATCAGCGAAATGCAACGCAAGCTTGCCACATGGGCAGCCACCGATCCGTCCCTACGGATTCAACGGCTGCTGCGTCTGATAACACAACCAGAATGGCTGGCTGAAGCGGCGCGGATCACGCTTTCATCAAAGGGGGCGCATACCCCCGGCGTTGATGGCGTGAACAAAACAATGCTACAGGCCAGACTGGCTGTTGAGCTGCAAATCCTCAGGGATGAATTACTCTCAGGCCACTACCAGCCCTTGCCCGCCAGACGGGTTTACATCCCTAAAAGCAACGGCAAACTGCGACCACTGGGTATCCCCGCGTTGCGGGATCGTATTGTTCAGCGGGCCATGCTGATGGCGATGGAGCCGATATGGGAGAGTGATTTTCATACGCTCTCATATGGCTTCCGGCCTGAGCGCAGTGTCCACCACGCGATCCGCACGGTGAAATTACAGCTCACAGACTGCGGTGAAACCCGGGGACGCTGGGTGATTGAAGGCGACCTGTCCAGTTACTTCGACACCGTACATCATCGACTGCTGATGAAGGCTGTACGCCGCAGGATCAGTGACGCACGTTTCATGACTCTGCTGTGGAAAACCATCAAGGCGGGACATATCGATGTCGGTCTCTTTCGGGCGGCCAGTGAAGGTGTGCCACAGGGCGGTGTTATATCGCCGCTATTATCGAACATCATGCTGAATGAGTTCGATCAATACCTGCATGAGCGCTACCTGAGCGGGAAAGCCAGAAAAGATCGGTGGTACTGGAATAACAGTATCCAACGGGGCCGAAGTACGGCGGTCAGAGAAAACTGGCAGTGGAAACCCGCGGTGGCGTACTGCCGCTATGCCGATGATTTTGTCCTCATCGTCAAAGGCACCAAAGCACAGGCGGAAGCCATCAGGGAGGAGTGTCGGGGTGTGCTCGAAGGCAGTCTGAAACTCAGGCTGAACATGGATAAGACTAAAATCACCCATGTTAATGACGGCTTTATCTTTCTGGGGCACAGGATCATTCGCAAACGCAGTCGTTATGGCGAGATGCGAGTGGTCTCAACGATCCCGCAGGAGAAAGCCAGAAACTTCGCCGCATCGCTGACAGCACTGTTATCAGGCAACTACAGTGAAAGCAAAGTCGATATGGCTGAACAACTCAACCGAAAACTGAAAGGCTGGGCCATGTTCTATCAGTTCGTTGATTTTAAGGCCAAAGTCTTCAGTTATATCGACCGTGTCGTGTTCTGGAAGCTGGCTCACTGGCTGGCCCGCAAATACCGTACAGGTATCGCTTCCCTGATGAGGTGGTGGTGTAAATCACCGAAACCGGGTCAGAGCAAAACGTGGGTTTTATTTGGTAAAACCAATCACGGCAAGCTCAGCGGCGAAATACTGTACCGGTTGGTGGGGCAAGGCAAGAAGCTGTTCCGCTGGCGGCTACCCGAAGGTAATCCCTATCTGAGGACGGAGACCAGAAACACGTATACATCGCGCTTTACAGAAGTGGCAATGGCGTTCGCCAGCATTTAAATGGAGAGCCGGATGCGCTGAAAGGTGCACGTCCGGTTCGGGGAGGAGAGGCAGGGAAATAGTCCGACTACGCCCTGCCTCTTACTCTACTCAGAACCCACGAAGGCTGGCTGTATCTTGCCGTGGTTGTTGATCTGTTCTCACGCAAAATTATCGGCTGGTCCATGCAATCCCGGATGGCAAAGGACATTGTCCTGAACGCACTGCTGATGGCTGTATGGCGGCGTAATCCCCAAAAACAGGTGCTGGTTCATTCGGATCAGGGCAGTCAGTACACAAGCCATGAGTGGCAGTCGTTCCTGAAATCACACGGCCTGGAGGGCAGCATGAGCCGTCGCGGTAACTGCCATGATAATGCGGTTGCAGAAAGCTTTTTCCAATTGTTGAAACGCGAACGGATAAAGAAAAAGATCTACGGAACGCGGGAAGAAGCCCGCAGCGATATTTTTGATTACATCGAAATGTTTTATAACAGTAAGCGTCGGCATGGTTCTAGCGATCAGATTTCACCGACAGAATATGAAAACCAGTATTATCAACGGCTCGGAAGTGTCTAGATTATCCGTGGCGATTCAACTATCATCTTTTAATGAACCAACTTGAGTCAGTAGAAAAGCAAATATTTTCTAAGATTGGTGCTTGGAAAAAGACATCTTTGCTTTGAGTGTCAGTGAAGAAAAACTTTATGAACAAACTTAATCCTCCTGCTTTATGTAATTCTTTTTTTACCAGGGATTTCTAGGAGAATCTTAGTCCATAACCCATCTGTCATAAAATCAATTATCGAGTCTGATATCATGGCTTTATTTGCAATTCTTTGAGCAGTGTAAATTGCCTGACTTTTATCTTCGATAAAGATGCCATGAGGCACTAGACTAACATTATCTTCGGTTTTCCTTGCCCACATGCGGAGGCGGTAATCTATTATGTATTCGTCATACTCTATCCACAGATGAGGTCGAATTATCTGGCCAGTTCCAGCCAACGTTACTTCTCCAACGATGCGCTGGTGCGGTATACAGAATCTATCTAGCAGGCAACTTACAACCATAGTATGACCATCACATTCGAGTGGAAGTACATCATATTTATGTAACAGCTCGCAGACATAAGCAACTTCAGGGGTTATGAACATTTACGGCCTCATATTAGACGGGGAGGGTGCTTAATTGGTCATTAAGCCTAAGTGATGATGGAGCCCAGTAGCCGGAACCGCACATCCACCGTTCACCAGGAAATGAAAAACCCTCTCTGATAAGAAACTCCCTAAGTTCGGTGCTGATGACATTCTCAACCTTTAAGATGTAGTTATTTGTCTCAGCTGCTTCTTTTAATTTCGAGAGTAACTGTCTGAAAAATCCTTTGCCTGGGGTCTTCACTGAAATGGTTGCGACTACCAGTACCGACGAACCGAGGTATGACATTTTTCCCGTCCGGGCACGGATGTATAACTCATCTACTAACTGAAGACCTTGAACCTTCATTGATTTTGAATGAAAGATGCTTTTTTTTGCTTCAACCATTAAGTGAGTGAATGATTGAAGGATCTTATTGATGTCTCTGTCATGACAACTCATATAATCACCAAATTAAATCAGCATAATAAATTGCACAGTGTATAGCGTAACTTTTCAATAAAGTTGATGCTTTGAAATAAAAGCAACAATACATAATCTTTGTGTCTTATTGACTAAGGTTGTTATGTAATTATCAGAGGTTTTTAATCCTTTCTAAAGATGCTAGATATGCTTCATAGTTATCTCCAAATTTTTTCTTTGCCCGTCTTACTCTCATCTTTTCTGCCAGTTCACTCTTATGCTCGGTCTGGTATTTTTTATTGTTTTGGAGTTTTACACCTGCACCGGAACCGGCAGCATAATTTCTGTTTTTATCGCTAATGCACAACTTGCATTTACTTTTAAGGCCAAACTTACCCTTAAGTTCCTTACCGAATTCTTCGAAGGGTTTAACCTGATTGCATCCTTTACAGCGTTTGCACCCAGAGGGGAGATCTTCATTAGCCATGTCTAGTTCCAGTGGTTAAAGGTAATGAACTGCATTTTACTGCAAACAGGCACTTCCAACCATAAAATCGACTACTTAACCATAATTCAACATAAGGTTCATTAAGCGCACCAAGGTAAGGTGTTGATTGTTAAGGGTTTATCAGGGGGTTCTCTTGACTTGTTGGTATCCTCGGACTCAGGCTGTTACGTATCCTGTGACTAACTGAGCCCCGTCCGTGGTGACCAGTTAACAGATTCTCCAAGGAACCTTGTTAACGCTGCTTTAGCATACTGAGGCTTTGAGTAGTATCTGGGAAACCAGCCATCATAAGTTTGTGTGCCATTGCGCCGGTATTCTGGCCTGACTGACAGCTTACATCCATTACCATCAGTAGAAATACAAAAAGTGTACCCATCAACAGAATCAGAAGTAAGCAGAATGGATGTCATTGGGGATACCTCATTATTGAACTAACCAGAAACTACAATGGTGATCCGACATGGTTTCCTCGATTTTACCGACTGAGCTGTCATATAGCGATACCTTTTATTCTTAGGTTCTCTTGCAGTATTGGCTATCGATTGTCACAATTTAGTCTGGTGGCACTGGTTCATTTTTCGGGTGGTTTGTTACTTTTTCCGTTGGTGTTCCAGGGCTACCGACCTCTGCATGTACGTATACATCCCTCTTTCTCGTTTACCCCGCCAGATTTCAATCCGATAGAATCGTTCCTGTTTTACTCACTCGTAATTCACTTTTCATAGTCATTTTGTGGACATTAAACGTGCGCTACAGGTGCGCATTCCTTGCTTCAGGATGGCTTACTATCTAAAATGGCAGAGATTTTTGATACTTTTGAACATTTTAATGAGGTATATACCATGATGAACATCGCTTGTGATGACGGCTCAACGAACGTAAAACTTGCCTGGATTGAGAATGGTGAAATCAAAACTCATGTTTCGCAGAACGCCTTCCGCGAAGGCTGGGCTACTCCACTCGCATTTGGTGGTAAAACTATCTACAACTATCTCATTGATGGGCGGAAATTTACTCACGACATTGGTTCAACATCTGCAATTACAACAACGCATACCTCTTTCCAGTTCGACGCTGTAAGTCGCGTAGCAATTCATCATGCCCTTTTGACTTCCGGTCTTGAGCCACAGGATGTTGAACTTACAGTGACACTGCCGGTGGCCATGTTCTTCACGAGCGATGCGCAGTTGAACGAAGCTAATATTGAAAAGAAAAAGGCCAACGTTATGGGCCCAATAACCCTGAATAATGGCGAAACTTTTCATGTTGTAAAAGTTAACGTAATGCCTGAATCAGTACCTGCGGCTGAATATCTGATTGATCCTAAAACAACCACGCAGCTTACACGAACCCTGGTTGTCGATCTGGGGGGAACAACCCTAGACCTGGCCATCATTCAGGGGGCAATGGAGGGCATATCTGATATCTTTGGCAACAGCGATGTTGGCGTTTCACGAGTGACAAAAGCTGTTATGGCTGCGCTCCAGGATGCCCAGTCTCCAAGTAGTTATGCCATTGCGGATATCATCATTAAAAACCGTCATGATAGAGCGTTGATTGCTTCTGCGGTCAATGATCACTCTAAAATTGATGCCATCATTGACGTTATCGATTCTGAGTCGAAAAATCTGGCCGAAGCTGTTGCAGCTGATATACGTCGTCAGAACAGCGTCCACAAAATCATACTGGCCGGGGGCGGTGCTGAGCTCATCCATTCTCATATTGTCGAACTATTCCCTAAGCTGGATGTCATCAAAGCGCCTGACGCGCAGCTCGCGCTCGTCAAAGCAATGGCAAGCGTCTAAACGAGGTTATGTGATGGAAGAAGATAAACGTTTACTCGTCTGGCTCCGCCCCGGCAATAATCCAGAAGACGGTAAAGCTCTTGATATTATGGAGCGCTTACCCCGCCGATCCCGGGGGGAATTTTACCGTAAGGCACTGGTAATTGCGTCTGCCTTGCATGAGCTCGACCCTCGGTTAATAAATTTGCTGGCCGCACAAACCACGACATCGTTTAATGCCGAAACGCTGAGCAACATTCTGTCGCAAACGCTGGGCATTGCCGTTGAACGGAATTCTTCACCAGTGGAAACCCAGGCCACAGGTATCCGAGCAACAACCATCATTGATTCGGATAAGCCTGCTGAGCAGAAAGAACCAATTCCTAAACCCTCCCTGATGATGCAAACCCTCAAACGTTGAATCCGAACCGGCTACTAGTAGCCGGTTTACTCACCTTGCTCGGTTAACAAGCTGAGATAGATCCGCAACCCCTTATCCAGTGACTCTCTAATGGCATCTGCTGCTGCCCCTGCATCCCTGTTTGAAAGAGCGAGTTCAAGCGACGAGAAAAATATTGGCCATTTATCCTCCGAGTCAGATTCGAACGTGTAACTCAGAGTTGGCCACAGGTTAATCCACAGTTGGGTTACAATTTTGAAAAACTCAGGCAGACCGGCGTATATGTAAAGCTTCAGCCGCAGAGTGAGGTTTAGCTGGTGCGCCAGATAAACATCCCTACGTTCATATGCGGAACGCAGCTTTTGGCACAAAGACAGGCATTCTTCAAAGCCATTGGCATCCATTTTCAGTACGGCCTTTTCTGCCAGTTCTGGCTCAATCAATCGCCTCATAATGAACCCTGTTCCATGGCTCCAGATGACAAACATGATCTCATATCAGGGACTTGTTCGCACCTTCCCTAAAGCACTCGTATTGACCGTGGCGGCTACCACATTCTGTCTGATGACCAGCCCGGCGTTCGCGGTTGAGGAAACCACGCCGCAGAATATGACCTGTCAGGAATTTATGGATATGAACCCAAAAAGCATGACCCCGGTGGCCTTCTGGGTAGTGAATCGCAACACCGACTTTAGCGGCGGCGACTATGTTGACTGGCATGAAGTCGAGACCGTTTCGGTACCGAAAATGCTGCAGGAGTGCCACAAGAACCCCGCCGCTAAACTTGGCGATCTCAGCGCGGTCATCAAAAAATAACCCCCCCGGCATCAGGCCGGGGAAACCCGCCGCGCTGCGGCGGGTCCCGCTTTACTCATCGATACCGCATTCGCACGGCAGAAAGCGGCCGATAAGCTTGCGATACAAAAACGCCCCGATAATCGCCCCCACCACCGGCGCCAGCAGCGGCACCAGAAAGTAAGGGATCGCCAGCACACCGGTAAAGGCGATCGAGCCCCACCCGGCCAGACTGGTAAACAGTTTTGGGCCGAAGTCGCGCGCCGGATTCAGCGCAAAGCCGGTTAGCGGCCCCATCGACGCGCCGATCACGGCGATCAGCAAGCCAATCAGCAACGGCGCCAGCGGCCCGCGCGGAATTCCGTTGCCGTCGTCGGTCAGGGCCATGATCATCGCCATCAGGATTGCCGTGATGGTGGTCTCAACGGCAAACGCTTGTATAAAAGTGATATGTGGATGCGGGTACGTGGAAAAGACCCCGGCCAGGTTAAGGCTGGCGGCAGTGCCGCGCACGATATGCTGACTCTGTTCAAGATCGAGAAACAGCTGGCGATAGAGCCCATACACCAGCGCGGCGGCGCAGAAGGCCCCGGCCGTCTGGGCAACAATAAACGGCAGCACCTTGCGGCGTTCAAAACAGGCGAACAGCCACAGGGCAATGGTCACCGCCGGATTAAGGTGCGCGCCGGAGACACCGGCCGTCAGGTAGATGGCCATGGCGACGCCAAGGCCCCAGATAATACTGATCTCCCACTGACCAAAGCTGGCCCCGGCGACCCGCAGCGCAGCGACGCAGCCCGCGCCGAAGAAAATGAGCAATCCGGTGCCAAGAAACTCGGCCACGCACTGCCCGGTTAAGGTAGAAGTCTGGTTCATTATCGGCATCCTGAAATAGCACGTTAAAGAGAGAGGCTGGCGCGAGCGCCCGTTTAATTCGCCTGACCGGCCAGTAGCAGCCCGGTGGCGACCGCATTGCGCGGCCCTTCTGTTCCCCGAATATTGCCCTGCCCGGCGACTACGCCATAGTGCGACAAGGCTTCCGTGATAAGCTGCGGGATCTCAAAGTCCAGCGATGAGCCGCCCACCAGCACCACAAAGGCGATATCGCGAATGGAACCGCCGGGTGAGACCTGGCGCAGCGCGCGCAGGCAGTTGGTGACAAACACTTTCTCTTTCGCCTGCCGGCGCACGAGACGAATTTTTTCCAGCGGGCTGGCGTTATCGATCGGCACCAGTTCGCCCTCCTTGATGTACACCACTTTGGCGAACACCGCCGGGCTGAGGGCTTCCCGAAAGAACTCCACCGCGCCATTCTCGTGACGAATACTGAACAGGCTTTCCACTTTGGCCAGCGGGTATTTTTTTATCGCTTCCGCCAGCGAAAGATCCTCGAGGCCCAGCTCGGTTTTAATCAACAGGCTGACCATATTCCCCGCCCCGGCGAGATGGACCGCCGTTATCTGCCCCTCCGCGTTGACGATCGCCGCATCCGTCGAGCCGGCGCCGAGATCGAGGATCGCCAGCGGCGCCGCACAGCCGGGAGTGGTTAACGCCCCGGCGATGGCCATGTTGGCCTCCACGCCGCCCACCACCACCTCGGTCTGCAGTCGGGCGCTCAGTTCGCGGGCGATAACCTGCATTTGCAGACGGTCCGCTTTCACCATCGCCGCCATCCCGACGGCATTTTCCATGGCGCACTCGCCGGCCATCCCGCCCTGCACCTTGCGCGGAATAAACGTATCCACCGCCAGCAGATCCTGGATGTATATCGCGCTCATCTCATGGCCGGTCAGGGACGCCATTACCTTTCGCACCCGCTCCAGCATGCCGCCTGCGTGCGTGCCTGCTTCACCACGAATATCACACACGGGCGCGCAGGCGCTCATCGCCTGCATAATGGCCTGCGCGCCTTGCGCTACGTCGGCTTCACCGCCACGCTTTTCACCACGGATAAAGATCTTACCCGCCGGGATCACTCTTGATCGCACATCTCCCTGCGGGGTTTTCAGCACCACAGCGGAACGGTTGCCAATCAGCGCTCTGGCGATGGGGACAATAGTTTGTGTTTCCTCAGGGGTCAGGGCAAAGAAGGTTGCGATACCGTAAGGATTCGACAGCACCCGCACCACCTGTCCCGGGGCCGCCACTTCCACCGCCGCCAGCACGCCTTCCGGCACCTTCTCCAGTAGAGTGACTTCATCAACCACCGGTATTGGCCGATGCAGGCGATTATTCACCAGCACGCCATCATCTTTTTTCAGGATGGCCGCCACCACGTTGACGCCGCGATCCAGCGCTTCATTGATAAACCAAACCGCCTCAAGGAAATCCATCTCCTCACCCACCAACGGTATCCAGCCCTGGGCAAATCGATCCTCGCTCAACGCCGCCAACTTCTCCACGGCGATGGTGGTTCCCATGCCCACGCCAACGCCGCCGGGCGTTTGCGGGTTATGACCAATCATCGTTGATTCGGTAATGATGGTTTCAGTGATGGTTTCCATCGCCACATCGCCAATCACCGGTGCGGCCTCGTTGATGCAGATTTTTGCCACGTCCTGCAGCGACCACGGCGTTTTATCCAGCGCCTGCTGCAGGGACGCGACCACCCCGGCGATATTCTCCCGCGTGCCTTTCATCCCGGTCGTGGCGACAATCCCGCTGCCGATAAACCGGCCATCCTGCGCCAACGCCACTTCAGTGGTGGCGTTGCCGATATCGATCCCTGCAATTAACGGCATGCTGCCTCCGTCACTGACTGCCTTTACGCAGCTTATTTCTCTGCTGGTATACCTCTGCCGACTCGCGGACAAACCCGGCGTTCACCGTGGCGTGCCAGGTGTGTTCCAGTTCATCGGCAATGGCCTGCAACTCGGCGAACGAAGAACGAAACGGCCTCAGTGCGTTGTAGATCTCCAGAATGCGGGCATCCGGGATCGCAATCAGTTCTGCCGCACGACGAAAATTGCGCGCCACGGCATGACGCTGCATCTGCTCGGCAATCTGCGCCTGGTACTCCAGCGTTTGCTGAGAAATACGCACATCCTGCGGCCCTACGCGGCCCGCCAGCACATTCTCAAGGGTAATGTCGGTTAGCGGCTTGCCGCCAGGCGTCCGGATTTTCTCCGGGCAGCGGGTGGCTAATGGGTAATCCTGCGCGGTCATGATGTTGTCGTTCATGGTCATTCCCTTACCAGTGCAATATGCAACGTGACAGGCGCAGCATCCTGCACCACGTGTTTGGTTTCTTTGATGTGAAACAGCGCGGCCTTGGCCATAAATTTAGGGCGCACCATCTGGTCATTGACCACTGGCACCGGCGAAGGCGACTCTTTGCGTGCATAGCGTGCGGCGTTTTTACCAATCTGACGATAGGTTTCCAGCGTCAGCAGCGGAGCCTGAGAAAACAGTTCCAGGTTACTTAGCGGCAGCAGATCGCGCTGATGAATCACCGTGGTTCCTTTCGACTGGATACCAATCCCAATGCCTGAGCCGCTGAGATTTGCCGCATCCCATGCCATAAAAGAAACATCTGAGGTGCGCAGGATCCTCACTACTCGCGCATGCAGCCCCTCTTCTTCGATGCCAGCAACCAGCTCTTTCAAAATCGCGTTGTGCGGCATATCAATCAAGGTTTTATGCTGATACTTATCAAAGGCCGGGCCGACGCCTATCACGACTTCATCCACGCGTTCGTCCGCTTTAGCCGCCTCGCCTTCGCTCACCTGTAAGATGAAAACCGGCTTACGTTCAGTTGTGCATTCCACTGTGTACCGCCTTATTCGATCGAGCCGGGCTGAACCACGCCCGCAATATTTTTAATTTCCGCCCAGCGTTCGGCACTGATGCGATAGCCGGTACCAGGTCCCTGATAATCATTGATGTCGTTGACGGCGCTGACGACGTCGAACTGGCGATCCAGAATAGCCGACGTTTGCAGGTAATCACCGGTAACACGCTGTCTCAGCATATTGAGGATGTTACTGGCGATATCTTCGAAACCGCTACGGCTTAGTGCGCCGACGATATCCAGCCCGGTGATATTGCGCTTCATCATCTCTTCCACGGCGGCCAGATCTTCCACCACATTGCGCGCGGGCATATCTTTGCTGCCGTGAGCATAAGTAGCAGCTTCGACTTCTTCATCGCTAATCAGCGGCAGGCCCAGTTCGCGGAACACTGCCTGAATGGCGCGTGCCGCCTTGTTGCGGATGGCGATGGTTTCTTCTTCGGTTACAGGACGCAGACCACCATCAACCATCAGATCGCGTTGCAGAATGTTGTAATCATCGAAGTCTTCCGCGTCGAAGTTCGACCCGGCAAACATGTTGTCGTAGTTCGGTACGGCGCTATAGCCGGAGAAGATAAAGTCGGTGCCGGGAAGCATTTGCATCAGGGTACGGGCGGTACGGCGAATATCAGAGTGGGAAAAGGTCTGGTCATTGGCGGAGGCCACTTCAAGGTCGAGCATTGAGGCAATCAGGTTTTCCGCCAGCACCGCGCGGATCCCCGACGGCACCGCGCCGGTCATGCCAATACAGCTGACCGCACCGTTTTGCAGCCCCTGTACGCCCGCGCCTTTGGTGATAAAGATGCAGCGCGACTCCAGATAGAGCATCGATTTACTCTCGGAATAGCCCATCAGCGCTTCCGAACCGGTGCCAGAGGTGTAACGCATTTTCAGTCCGCGAGACGCATAGGCCGAGGCGAGAAACGCTTTGGACCACGGCGTATCATCGCCGTCGGTAAACACAGACTCTGTACCGTATACCGACACGGTTTCGGCGTAGCTGGTTAACCCGCGCATCCCCAGCTCCAGCTCAGTCGCCTCCTCAACGGAACATTGCGTCAGCACGCCGGGGCGACCGCACTGGGAACCGACCAGCAGCGCCAGGGCGTTAAACGGCGCATAGCGGGCGATCCCGACCGTCGTTTCCTGTTCTGAAAAACCACGGATCCCCGCTTCAGCCGCATCGGCGGCAATCTGTACCGGGTTGTCTTTCAGGTTGGTGACATGGCACTGGTTGGACGGCGTGCGTCTGGCGCGCATTTTTTGCAGCGCCATCATCATTTCCACCACGTTCATTTGCGCCATCACCTCCACCGCTTTCGCCGGGGTGATAGCGGTGGTAATAGCAACAATCTCTTCCCGGCTGACGTGGATATCCACCAGCATTCTGGCGATCTCCAGCGCGTCGAGCCGCATTGCCCGTTCAGTTTCAGCCACGTTAATCGCGTAGTCGGCAATAAAACGGTCAATCATGTCGAACTCGGCGCGGCTCTTGCCGTCCAGCTCAACAATACGACCATTCTCTACCTTCACCGACGAAGCCGGATCGTAGGGGCTTTCCATGGCGATCAGTCCCTCTTCAGGCCATTCGCCAATCAGCCCATCCTGATTTACAGGGCGCTTCGCAAGCACTTCGAATCGTTTTGATCTTCTCATAGTTTATGGACTCAAAAGATAAAAAATAGGGACGCCGGGCCGTATTGCCGGGGACACACCTCCCGGCATTCGCCTTTCATCAGCAATGGCCGAACTCTAAATGAGCACAGCAATAAAAAAATAAAATTAATTTCGTTCCAATTTGGCACGTAATAAAAATTCATCGTTCCATATTGAAACGGTTCTCAGGAATATTCGTAGCGAATTGTGACGAAGTTAAATGATCATTATCAATAAACACTAATACACAAAATTAAATTAATACTTTTTAAATTTTCACCCTATTGACTTAATAACGCGCGGCGAGAAAATAAAGCCAAACCCAATGATAAAAAATAGCTGTATCGCGATATTTTCGTGACATCAGCCCTACAACATTTTCAGGAGAGACTGTGAATAAGAGCCAACCAATCGCCACCATTACGCTGGCGGCGGCGAAAAAAATGGCGCAGGCCGTCGAGGCTAAAGCGCTTGAGATCAACGTGCCGGTGGTCTTTTCCGTGGTGGATCGCGGCGGCAACACGCTGCTGATGCAACGCATGGACGACGCGTTCGTCACCAGCTGTGATATTTCTCTTAATAAAGCGTATACCGCCTGCTGTCTGCGGCAGGGGACCCATGAAATTACCGACGCGGTACAACCGGGTGCGTCACTATATGGTTTACAGCTAACGAATCAACAGCGGATCGTTATTTTTGGTGGCGGCTTACCTGTCATGTTAAACGATAAATTAATCGGTGCTGTCGGCGTAAGTGGCGGTACTGTCGAACAAGACATGTTATTAGCGCAAACCGCACTGAATTGTTTCTCTGAATTATAATTTAAATCTAAGAAGGTAAATTATGAGCTATCGTATGTTTGATTACCTGGTGCCAAATGTGAACTTTTTTGGCCCGAATGCTATTTCCGTCGTGGGCGAACGCTGCAAACTGTTGGGCGGTAAAAAAGCGCTGCTGGTGACTGATAAAGGTCTGCGAGCCATTAAGGACGGCGCGGTTGATAAAACCCTCGAACATCTGCGTGAAGCCGGTATTGACGTGGTGGTGTTTGACGGCGTCGAGCCAAACCCTAAAGACACCAACGTGCGCGACGGCCTGGACGTTTTTCGTAAAGAGCAATGCGATATCATCGTTACCGTCGGCGGTGGTAGCCCGCATGACTGCGGTAAAGGCATCGGTATCGCGGCGACGCACGAAGGCGATCTCTATAGCTATGCCGGGATTGAAACCCTGACCAATCCGCTGCCGCCGATCGTCGCGGTGAATACCACCGCCGGTACCGCCAGCGAAGTCACCCGTCACTGCGTGCTGACCAATACCAAAACCAAAGTGAAGTTTGTGATTGTCAGTTGGCGCAACCTGCCGTCGGTTTCCATTAATGACCCACTGCTGATGCTCGGCAAACCTGCGCCACTGACTGCGGCAACAGGAATGGACGCCCTGACCCACGCCGTTGAGGCCTATATTTCAAAAGATGCCAACCCGGTTACCGACGCCGCCGCTATCCAGGCAATTCGTCTGATCGCCCGCAACTTACGCCAGGCCGTAGCACTGGGCAGCAACCTGAAAGCTCGCGAGAATATGGCCTATGCCTCTTTGCTGGCGGGTATGGCCTTCAACAACGCCAACCTTGGCTACGTTCACGCGATGGCGCATCAGCTTGGCGGTCTGTACGACATGCCGCACGGCGTAGCAAATGCCGTCCTGCTGCCGCACGTGGCGCGCTATAACCTGATCGCTAATCCGGAGAAATTTGCCGACATCGCGGAGTTTATGGGTGAGAACACTGACGGTCTGTCCACCATGGATGCTGCCGAGCTGGCGATTCGCGCCATCGCTCGCCTGTCAGCCGATATCGGTATTCCGCAGCATCTGCGCGAGCTGGGCGTCAAAGAAGCCGATTTCCCGTATATGGCGGAAATGGCGCTGAAAGACGGCAATGCCTTCTCCAACCCGCGTAAAGGTAACGAGAAAGAAATTGCCGGGATCTTCCGTCAGGCATTCTGATCAATAAGGGGGCGCAATGTCACTTTCATCACCGGGCGTACATCTGTTTTATCACTCACGCTGGCAGGATACGCGCGTGCTTGATGAACTATGCTGGGGGCTGGAAGAGCAAGGCGTCCCTTGCCGGACAATCTGTTGCGACGAGCATGACTGCGCGCTGGCCCTCAGCAAGCTGGCGGCTAAAAGCTCAACGCTACGCGTGGGTCTCGGCCTCAGCGCCAGTGGTGATATTGCCCTAACCCACGCCCAGCTACCCGAGGATCGGGCGCTGGTCTGCGGGCATATCGCCGCTGGGATAGCCAGCATCCGCACGCTCGGCGCCAATGCGGGCCAACTGGTCAAAGTGCTTCCCTTCAGCGAGATAAAATAAATGTATCGCATCTATACCCGAACCGGTGATAAAGGCACGACCGCGCTATTTGGCGGCAGCCGTATCGACAAAGACGACATCCGCGTTAACGCCTATGGTACGGTGGATGAACTGATTTCCCAGCTTGGCGTCTGCTATGCCAGCTCGCGCCAGGCAGAATTACGCCAGGATCTGCATGCCATCCAGAAGATGCTGTTTGTGCTGGGGGCGGAACTCGCCAGCGATGAGAAAGGTCTCGCCCGCTTAACGCAGACGATTAACGCCGAGGATATTCAGGCGCTGGAGCAACTTATTGATCGCAATATGGCGCAGAGCGGCCCCCTGAAAGAATTTGTCATTCCGGGGAAAAATCTGGCATCGGCACAACTACACGTGGCGCGCACCCTGGCACGGCGGCTGGAGCGGATCCTCATCGCGATGGACAAAAAGCTGACGTTACGCGATGAACCCAGGCGTTATATCAACCGGCTGTCGGATGCGCTGTTCTCCATGGCCAGAATCGAAGAAACTACTCCAGATGTTTGCGCTTAAACTGGCTGGCGTCGATGTCGTACTGCTTCATCTTACGCCACAAGGTGGTGCGACCAATATTCAGCAGTTGCGACATCTCCTGTACTCGCCCACTGGTGACACGGGCGGCATGGATAATCGCCTCTTTTTCGATAGCGGTAAACGTCAGGCTGGCTGGCAGCAGGGAAGACGCGGTCTCCAGACCGGGACGCTCGGCAAACAGATAATCAGGTAAATTACTCAGCCGGATATGCCCGTTATCGCTACTGATAGCGATGTTTTCGATAATGCTGTTCAGCTCGAAATCATTGCCCGGCCACGAATAAGCCACCAGTTGTGCCAGCGCGTCGTCGTCGATCTTCAGGCTGGATGAGAAGCGTTTTTTCAGGCTATTCAGTCGCGTATAAATCAGCGAGGGAATACTGTTACGCCGCGCCCGTAGCGGCGGGATAACAATCTCAAAAGAGTGCAGCGCGTAATACAGTTGGCGGCTAAAGCGGTTTTGCTCCACCAGATTAGCGAGATCAACCGTAGTGGTGGCGATCACTTTCACATCCACCGGAATCAGCCGACGGGCATCAAGACGGGTTAATACTCCCTGCTTAATCACCTGTAACAGCGCGGATTGCAGCTCCGGTGCCAGATATTCAATTTTCTCCAGAAACAGCGTGCCGCCGTTCGCCAGCTCAAGGCGGCTCAACCGACCATTTTCATCATCGGTAGGCGCACTGCCCATAAAATCCTGCCCCAGCACGCTGTTGGCATACAGCTGACAGTTCACGGCAATATACGGTCCGCTGGCGCGTTCGCTTTCATTGTGAATGGCCTGGCTCAGCAGCTCTTTCCCTACGCCCTCTTCCCCACACAGCAGGATCGGGAAACTCCCCCTTGCCGCCTGGCGACCAAAATGGATCAAGCGTCGGGTTTCCGGATCGTCCGTCGACATCTGCTCAAAGGTGTGGCTCACCTTACCAAGCTGGCTGGTCATCAGCTGACGCATTTGCTCCACCGGGTGCAGCAGCAGGATAAAGCTGTTGCCCTGCTCCTCAACAATCGGCTTCAGGGTGATAACAGCATCAACAAACTGGTGCTGGCTTTCAAAAGTGACTTCGACGTGATTCAGACCGCGGGCATGTTTAATTGCCCGACGCAGCAGCATGGGCATATTGAGCAGGTCGTGAATGTTTTTGCCCTGGCTGGCCTGCGCGTCGAGATGCAAAAGCAGCGCCGCGCGCGCATTGAGGAACTGCAACACCCCCTGCTCATTCCAGGCCATCACGCCATCATCCATGCTCTCCAGCAGCCCGTACATCTGGTTCAGATGGCGGTTGGATTCTGCCAGCAGGCTGTCGGTCAGCAATGAATTGCCGACTTCTCTGGCAATCGCCAGCGTCAGGGATAAATCAGAAACGGACTCATGTTCTACCAGACAGCACAATGAGATGGAGCCAAACAGATGCCCATGGTTATCGAACACCGGCGTCGAGCAGAACGACCACGGATGCAACGCCTGTTTAAAGTGCTGAGCGCCAGAGGTTTTTGTCGGCTGCCCCGGCATCGTCGCCAGCGACAGCGCACAACTGCCGATAATGCTTTCCGCGCAATAGCTGCCGTCGCGAAATCCAAGCTCCGCCAGCTGTTCTATCGTCTGCGGATCGCCGCAACGGCTGAGAATACAGGCTGATTCATCCAGAATCAGCAGTGCGCACGGACGACCGTCCATAAACTCCCAGGCATCTTCCAGCGCGGCCTGCGCAATCGTCAGCAGCGCCGTCTTGCGACGACAAATCGACTCAAAGGTCAGCCCTTGCGCCTGATGCGGCGCCTGCCAGGTTTCCCGCTGCATAAACTTGCTGCAACGATGCCAGGACTGGGCGAGAACCGAAGAGACTTCCTGCCCGATGCTATGCGTGTGCGCCGTCATATCCCTTTCCGCTGTTTTGCCATAGACAACCCCTCCGGCAGAGACTGTCAGAGGGGGAGAAGATGCTGGGTAAATTTACCTGTGCCCGATTAACGCGCCAGCCACTGCTGTCCCAGCAGGTCTGCCGTCAAAATAGCGGCATGTACGCTTTCAGGCGTCACCGGGAACGGCATATTGTGAATAGTTTCACCTTCTGCGCAGGTGGCTTTAGCCACGGCCATAATCTTGCCGTCAATGTCGTCTTTCACACCCATTTCCGCTAACGTTACCGGCAGGCCCACTTTCTGACAGAAATTCAGCACGGTTTCGATCTCTTCCATCGGGCTGTTCTGCAGCACCAGCTGCGCCAGCGTACCAAAGGCGACTTTTTCACCGTGGTACAGATGGTGGCACTCTTCCAGAATCGTAAAGCCGTTATGGATGGCATGTGCCCCCGCAAGGCCGCTGCTTTCAAAGCCGATACCGCTGAGGTAGGTGTTGGCTTCGACAATACGTTCCAGCGCATCGGTCACCACGCCAGCCTGGGCGGCTAAGCGTGCCTTTTCGCCTTCCGCCAGCAGGGTATCATAGCACAGGCGCGCCAGGCTCAGCGCCGCCACGGTGGACTGCCCGCCCGCCATGCTGGTCGCCCGAGCGTCATAACAGGCTTTCGCTTCAAACCAGGTCGAGAGCGCATCGCCCATCCCGGCCACCAGCAGACGTACCGGCGCTTTGGCAATAATTGCGGTATCCATCACCACCATATCCGGGTTTTTCGGGTAGATCAGATACTCTTCAAACTCACCCGCTTCGGTATAGATAACGGACAGCGCGCTGGTTGGCGCATCGGTTGAGGCGATGGTCGGGATCACCACTACCGGCAGCTTCTGGTAATAACCAATTGCTTTGGCGGTATCTAACGTTTTCCCACCGCCAATCCCAACCACGCCGCGGCAACCGTGTTTTTTCAGAATGGCAATCAGGCGATTAATTTCAACATGGCTGCATTCACCGTTGAAGCGTTCCGCGTGGCAGCTAATGTCATGGCTGTGCAGGCCATTGAGTACCTTTTCTCCCGCCAGCTTCATGACGAAGTCGTCCGCAATCACGAAAAAGCTGTCCGCCAGATTTTTAGCGTATTGACCAAATAAGGTAGAAGCGTCAGGACCCTGGAGATATTTGGCTGGAGATTGAATAACTTTTAGCATTCCTTTCATCCTCAAATAAGTACATGTTTTTACATGGTGAGCCCTGGCGTTAACCCGTTTAGCCTGATGTTGACGGCGAAAGCGGACGTACCGGAGCGATGTAATAACTGTATGGCGAGGCGTGTACAAAAAAATCTTTCGTCATTTTGTTCTGATATGGAACAGATAAAAATGACATGCGTTTCATATTGGAACGCTTAACCACAAAAATAATGAGATTTGCGATCTCGATCCGTTCCGTTACCGCGAAATTACCGACAAACACGATGATAAATTTCCCCAATTACGCGCCATCCTGGGTAAAGCCCCGCAAAAAAGACTGACTGCGCCGTGTGGCCTGCTCTGATCGCAGGAGGAAAAAGTCGAGCGAGTTCGCATTGTGATGATTTCTCGCCTAATTAAGTTTCATTTCGGAACAAAAAACAGCAATCACGTTTCGTAATGAAACTCATTTTCGTGTTGTTTTTTTCCATGCTGACTTCGCCAGAATCTCTCTATCGCCTCCGCACCATGAACATGCATTCGGGGGTTTGTCTTACACTCAACCTCGAGGAGCCGTTATGTCTCAATTCTTTTTTAATCAACGCCCCCATCTCGTTAGCGACGTGATCGACGGTACAATTATCACCAGCCCGTGGAATAACCTGGCGCGTCTGGAGAGCGATCCGGCCATTCGCATCGTGGTTCGCCGCGACCTTAACAAAAATAACGTGGCGGTGATCTCCGGCGGCGGTTCAGGACACGAACCCGCGCACGTTGGGTTTATTTGCGACGGCAGATCGATTCAAAGGTCAGCCCCTGCGCCTGATGCGGCGCCTGCCAGGTTTCACGCTGCATAAATTTGCTGCAGCGATGCCACGACTGGCTGATAACGGCTGAAACTTCATTTTCCGCACCCTGAGTCTGAGCTGTCATATCCCTTTTCCGCTGGAGTTAACACAGTTAAAACGACAAAACCCTCCGGCAGCGGCTGCCGGAGGGAGGAGTTGATGCCGCAATGCGCCGCGGCATAGAACCTTGTGAAAGACTTAACGCGCCAGCCACTGCTGCCCAAGCAGGTCCGCGGTAAGGATGGCGGCGTAGACGCTATCCGCGGTGACCGGGAACGGCATATTGTGGATGGTTTCGCCTTCCGCGCAGGTGGCTTTCGCCACCGCGTGGATTTTGCTTTCGATACCCTCTTTCACGCCCATCTGGGCAAGGGTGATCGGCAGGCCGACTTTTTCACAGAAGCCCATCACGGTTTCGATCTCTTCCAGCGGGCTATTTTGCAGTACCAGCTGCGCCAGGGTGCCGAAAGCGACTTTTTCGCCGTGATACAGATGGTGGCACTCTTCAAGGATGGTGAAACCGTTGTGAATCGCGTGCGCGCCGGCCAGGCCGCTGCTCTCAAAACCGATACCGCTCAGATAGGTGTTGGCTTCGACAATACGCTCCAGCGCATCGGTCACCACTCCAGCCTGAGCCGCCAGGCGTGCTTTTTCGCCTTCCGCCAGCAGCGTATCATAGCACAGGCGCGCCAGGCTCAAGGCCGCCGCCGTGGACTGCCCGCCCGCCATGCTGGTGGCTCGCGCATCGAAGCAGGCCTTGGCTTCAAACCAGGTGGAGAGCGCATCGCCCATCCCGGCCACCAGCAAGCGTACCGGCGCTTTGGCGATAATCGCCGTGTCCATCACCACCATATCCGGGTTTTTCGGGTAGATCAGATACTCTTCAAACTCGCCCGCCTCGGTGTAGATAACCGACAGCGCGCTGGTCGGCGCATCGGTTGAGGCAATTGTCGGGATCACCACCACCGGCAGCTTCTGGTAATAGCCGATCGCCTTCGCTGTATCGAGGGTTTTCCCGCCGCCGATACCCACCACGCCGCGGCAGCCGTGCTGCTTAAGAATGGCGATCAGGCGGTTGATTTCCGCATGGCTGCACTCGCCGTTAAACCGTTCCGCATGGCAGCTAATATTGTGGCTATGCAGGCCGTTCAATACTTTGTCGCCCGCCAACTTCATCACGAAGTCATCGGCGATAACAAAAAAGCTGTCGGCCAGGTTTTTAGCGTATTCGCCAAACAGCATGGCGGCATCAGGTCCCTGGAGATATTTGGCTGGAGATTGAATAACTTTTAGCATTCCTTTCACCCTCAAATAAGTGCGTATGTTGACACGTGAGCCCAGGCCGTCATGCCGCGGCGCCTGATATCAATGGCGCTTACAGCCACGCTGCCGGAGCGATGCATCCACTGTAGGGCGAGCAGCGGCGAAAAAAATTTTTCCCTTTTTTGTTCTGTTCTGAAACAGATAAAAAAATAATGCGTTTCACATTGAAACAATGTGACTGAGAAAGCGATGGGATTGCGATCGCGATCGGATCATTTTGGCAAAAAAGCCGCTATCGTCTCCCCTCTTTAACGCAGAAAATCGCCTCAATGCGGCACAATGGCGAAAAAAATCATCCTTGCCCCATTTCTGATAGCAGAAAAAAACGGACAAATTATTAGCGCTGGCTCGCATTTCTCCTGTTTATCGGCAATTAATGTTCCATAAAGGAACAAAAATTCTTTTCTACGTTCCGTTATGGAACCAATTTTGACGGCATTTTATTTTGCGCCCGCTCAGCCAGAATCACTACATCGCCGGGCTACCCTTATAGACAGGCGACCTCCCCCTACCCTACGGAGCATAAACAATGAAAAAACTGATTAACCGTGTGGAAGATGTACTGAGTGAACAGCTTATCGGCCTGGCGAAGGCGCATCCTGAACTGACGCTGCACCAGGACCCGGTCTATGTCACCCGCGCTGATGCACCGGTCGCCGGCAAAGTGGCGCTGCTCTCCGGCGGCGGCAGCGGACACGAACCGATGCACTGCGGCTACATCGGCCAGGGCATGCTCTCCGGCGCCTGTCCGGGGGAAATTTTCACCTCGCCGACGCCGGACAAAATGTTCGAATGCGCGATGCAGATTGACGGCGGCGAAGGCGTCCTGCTGATTATCAAAAACTATACCGGCGACATCCTGAATTTTGAGACCGCCACCGAGCTGCTGCACGAAAGTGGCGTTAAGGTTACCACCGTCGTGGTGGATGACGACGTGGCGGTAAAAGACAGCCTCTATACCGCCGGACGCCGCGGCGTCGCCAATACCGTGCTGATTGAAAAACTGGTCGGCGCCGCCGCCGAACGCGGCGACTCGCTGGAAGCCTGCGCTGAACTGGGCCGCCGTTTAAATAACCTTGGTCACTCGATTGGCATCGCGCTGGGCGCCTGCACCGTACCGGCCGCCGGACAGCCCTCCTTTACCCTGAAAGATGATGAGATGGAGTTCGGCGTCGGCATCCATGGCGAGCCGGGTATCGACCGCCGCCGCTTCAGCTCGCTCGACCAAACCGTCGATGAGATGGTCGATACCCTGCTGGAAAACGGCGCATACAGCCGCACGCTGCGCCAGTGGGATAACGTCAAGGGAGCGTGGCAGGAAGTGAAACAGAGCAAAACCGCGCTGCAAAACGGCGATCGGGTTATCGCGCTGGTCAATAACCTCGGCGCCACCCCGCTTTCCGAACTGTACGGCGTTTACAACCGCCTTGCCCAGCGCTGCGAAGCGTCCGGCATTGTGATTGAACGCAACCTCATCGGCAGCTACTGCACCTCGCTGGATATGGCGGGTTTCTCCATCACCCTGCTGAAAGCGGATGATGACACACTGGCGTTATGGGACGCCCCGGTCCATACCCCAGCGCTGAACTGGGGAAAATAAGGAGCACGACATGTCACTGAACAGAACGCAAATCGTCGACTGGCTGTACCGCTGTGGCGACATTTTCACCAAACAGAGCGATTTTCTCACCGGCCTTGATAAAGAGATCGGCGACGCCGACCACGGCCTCAATATGCATCGCGGCTTCAGCAAAGTGGTCGAAAAGCTGCCGTCGATCGCCGATAAAGACATCGGTTTTATTCTCAAGAATACCGGGATGACGCTGCTTTCCAACGTCGGCGGCGCCAGCGGCCCGCTGTTCGGCACCTTCTTTATCCGCGCCGCCCAGGTCACCCAGGCGCATCAGAGCCTGACCCTCGACGAGCTTTATCAGATGATCCGCGAAGGCGCGGACGGCGTCGTCAACCGTGGTAAAGCGGAGCCGGGCGATAAGACGATGTGCGACGTCTGGCTGCCGGTGGTGGAATCCCTGCGTCATTCCAGCGAGCAACATCTGTCTATCCCTGCCGCGCTGGATGCCGCCTGCGAAGTGGCCGAGCGCGCCGCCCACGCCACCATCACCATGCAGGCGCGTAAAGGCCGCGCCAGCTATCTCGGCGAGCGCAGCATCGGGCATCAGGATCCCGGCGCGACCTCGGTGCTGTTTATGGTTCAGATGCTGGCTGCCGCCGCCAAAGAGTAAGGAAATCGCGATGGTAAACCTGGTTATTGTTTCTCATAGCGCCCGGCTGGGCGAAGGTGTCGGAGAACTGGCCCGGCAGATGTTAATGAACGATGGCTGTAAGCTGGCGATCGCCGCCGGGATCGACGATCCCGACAGCCCGATCGGCACCGATCCGATTAAAGTCATGGAGGCGATCGAATCCGTCGCCGATACCGACCATGTTCTGGTGATGATGGATATCGGCAGCGCCCTGCTCAGCGCCGAAACCGCCCTCGATCTGCTCGATCCGGCGATGGCGGCAAAGGTGCGGCTGTGCGCCGCGCCGCTGGTCGAAGGGACGCTGGCGGCCACCGTCAGCGCCGCCTCCGGCGCCGGGATCGACAAAGTTATCGCCGATGCCATGAACGCCCTGGAAGCCAAGCGGGTTCAGCTGGGTTTACCTTCGCACACGCCTGACGCCGCCGCCCCAACGCTTGCTGACGACGGCGATGCTAAATCGGTTTCAGTCATTATTAACAATCACAACGGCCTGCACGTGCGTCCGGCATCAAAGCTGGTCGCCGCGCTGGCGGGTTTTAACGCCGACCTGGTGCTGGAGAAAAACGGCAAATGCGTCACCCCGGACAGTCTGAATCAAATCGCTCTGCTACAGGTGCGCCGCCACGATAAGCTGCGCCTGCTGGCCCGCGGTCCGGACGCCGATGCGGCGCTGGCGGCGTTTCAGGCGCTGGCCGCCGATAACTTCGGCGAGTCGCCGGAGGCGCAGCCGACAGCGGAACCCGCCATACCTGCGCGTGTTGAAGGCGCCGCGATGATTTATCCGCAGGCGCCGATCCAACCGGCGCTCCCCGCCGCCGCCGACATCGCCCGCGAGCAGCAGCGCCTGCGCCAGGCGATCGACCAGACGCTGGCCGATCTCAATGCGCTCACCGAGCTGGCGGAACACAAATTTAACGCCGATATCGCGGCGATCTTCGCCGGTCATCACACCTTGCTCGACGATGAAGATCTGTTTGATGCCGCCAACGATCGCCTGCTCACCGAACAGTGCTCGGCGGAATGGGCGTGGCATCAAGTGCTGATGGAGCTCAGCCAGCAGTATCGTCAGCTGGATGACGCCTATCTGCAGGCCCGTTATATCGATGTCGACGATATTCTGCAGCGCACGCTGCGCCATCTGCAGGGTATTAAGGAGACGCTGCCATTCGCCAGTGAGCCGACGATTATTATCGCCGACAATATTTATCCCTCGACTGTACTCCAACTGGATGCCAGCAAGGTCACCGGCCTGTGCCTGCGCGACGGCAGCGAACAGGCCCACGGCGCGATTATCGCCCGCGCGGCGGGGATCGCCTGGCTATGCCAGCAGGGCGAAGCGCTGAATGATATTCAGCCTGGCGAAGCCATCACGCTCGATATGCGTCTGCAACGTCTTATTCGTCGCTAAATCCACTTTGACCGTTACCACTCCGGGGGCCCGCCTCCGGAGGGTGAGTTTTCGCTTACTGATCAGGAACCACTATGTCTCAATTCTTTTTTAACCAGCGCGCCAGCCTCGTTAACGACGTGATCGAGGGAACCATTATTGCCAGCCCGTGGAACAACCTCGCCCGCCTGGAGAGCGACCCGGCGATCCGTGTAGTGGTACGCCGCGATCTGAATAAAAACAACGTGGCGGTGATTTCCGGCGGCGGCTCCGGCCATGAACCGGCGCACGTCGGCTTTATTGGTAAAGGCATGCTGACCGCCGCGGTCTGCGGCGATCTGTTCGCCTCGCCGAGCGTCGATGCGGTACTCACCGCGATTCAGGCGGTGACCGGCGAGGCGGGCTGTCTGCTGATCGTTAAAAACTACACCGGCGATCGGCTTAACTTCGGCCTCGCGGCGGAGAAAGCGCGCCGTCTTGGCTATAACGTAGAGATGCTGATCGTCGGCGACGATATTTCGCTGCCGGATAACAAACAGCCGCGCGGTATCGCCGGGACTATTCTTGTGCATAAGGTGGCGGGTTATTTCGCCGAGCGCGGCTTCAACCTCGCCACCGTCCTGCGTGAAGCGCAATACGCCGCCAACCATACCGCCAGCATCGGGGTGGCGCTGGCCAGCTGTCACCTGCCGCAGGAAGCGGAAAGCGCGCCGCGCCATCAGCCCGGCCACGCCGAGCTGGGGATGGGCATCCACGGCGAACCGGGAGCCTCGACGATCGCGACCCATAACAGCGCGGAAATCATGCAGATTATGGTAGAGAAGCTGACCGCCGCCCTACCTGAAACCGGCCGCCTGGCGGTGATGCTCAATAATCTCGGCGGCGTGTCGGTGGCCGAGATGGCGATTCTGACCCGCGAGCTGGCCAACACCCCACTCCATGCGCGCGTTGACTGGTTGATTGGCCCGGCTTCGCTGGTAACGGCGCTGGATATGAAAGGCTTCTCGCTGACCACTATCGTGCTGGAAGAGAGCATTGAAAAGGCGCTGCTGTCGGATGTCGAAACCGCCAGTTGGCAGAAGCCGGTGCAGCCGCGGGCTGTTAATATCATGCCGTCCGCGCTCGCCAGCGCACGCGTCGCCTTTACGCCATCGGCCAACCCGCAGGTGGGCGATTACGTGGCGCAGGTGACCAGCACCCTCTCCGGCCTCGAAACCCATCTCAACGCGCTTGACGCCAAAGTGGGCGACGGCGATACCGGCTCCACTTTCGCCGCTGGCGCGCGTGAGATTGCCGCTCTATTGCAACGCCAGCAACTGCCGCTCAATGATTTACCCACGCTGTTCGCGCTAATTGGCGAACGCCTGACGGTGGTGATGGGCGGCTCCAGCGGCGTATTGATGTCGATTTTCTTCACCGCCGCCGGGCAGAAGCTGGAGCAAGGCGCCAGCATGGCGGAAGCGCTGAACGCCGGTCTGGGGCAGATGAAATTTTACGGCGGCGCCGATGAGGGCGACCGGACGATGATTGACGCTCTACAGCCGGCGCTGGCGGCGCTGCTGGCCGAACCGGATAATCTGCAGGCCGCTTTCGCCGCGGCGCAGGCCGGCGCGGATCGCACCTGCCAGTCGAGCAAAGCCGGCGCCGGACGCGCCTCCTATCTCAATAGCGAGAGCCTGCTCGGCAATATGGACCCCGGCGCCCACGCGGTGGCGATGGTGTTTAAGGCGCTGGCGGAACGCTAAGCCTCACCCGGTGGCGCTGCGCTTACCGGGGCGACATAACACCATTGAAAGGTAGCCCGGAGAAGGCGCAACGCGCCGCCATCCGGGTTTACCACACTGCCGATTATTTGCTATGCCAGTACGCCTGCGAACGCACCAGTTGCTGATCGATACTCGGCTCCTCAAAGCGCGCCAGCAGCGATTTCACCACGCCGCCTTCTCCGGTCAGCCAGATAAAATAATCTTCTGACGGCACCTTGACCTGAGCCAGCCGCTCGGCGACGAACGCCGGGTTGTGGCCTACCACCCATTCGATATTAAAGCCGTCGAGATCCGCCAGATAATCTTTATACGAAGCATCCGCGACGGTGACGATGGCCGTCACCTGCGGCGTCACCGGCAGCTGACGTAATCCCAGCAGGCGACGGCGCAGCGCCGGCATGCCCGACTCGTCACAGACATAAAGCTGCCAGGCGTAATCTTCCGGCACCACCAGCGAGCCGCGCGGCCCGCCGATCACCAGCTTATCGCCGATGTTGGCTTCCAGCGCCCAGCGGCTGGCAATACCGCCATCGTGGATATAAAAATCGTAAGCCAGCTCGTGGCGTTCGGCATCGTACAGCGGCGTGTAGTCGCGGGTCGCCGGGCGCACGCCCTCGCCCCAGTTAATGCCTTCGTCGGTCACTTCCGGCGGCGTAAATACGCTGCCCGCCTGCGGGAAAAACAGTTTGGTGTGGTCGTCAAAACCTTGTGAAACAAAGCCATCCAGCGCCTCGCCCCCCAGCACGATCCGCTGGAACGCCTGGCCGATACGCTCAACGCGCAGCACGGTTAATTCGCGAAAACGTAGTTCGTTACGCACGCGCTGTGGGTAGCGTGAGGTGTTTTTTGTCATTTTTTCGCCTTCGTGAAGATAATACGATATATCTAAATTTATTTTTAAATGATAATGATTGCTAATCAAAAAGATTGCAAGCACTTTTTTGATATAGTCAGCTTGAGATTAAACAGCTATCAGCAATCCATAAAAACCATTAATAATCATTAAATTAAACAAAAATTATTTTATAGACTTGCAAGTCGATAAACTTTAGATATAAATTAGATATATCTAAATAACATCAGGAGACGATGATGCAAAACCATCATGAAGGTTGCTGTAAACATACAGAGCACCAACACGAAGGCTGCTGCAAGGGTGAAGGACATCACCACGAAAGCCGCCACAGTGAGCACCATGCAGGCTGCTGCAAAAGTGAAGAGCATCGCCACGCAGGCTGTCACCAGGAACATCACCACGAACAGGGTGCGGACGCCGCCACGGTCGCGGCGGAGGTGGTGGTCGTCGCCAGTGCATCTCCGTCACTAACAACGAAGTCGCTGCCGACGAACAGAAAAAATTGCGCGAACAGGGCTTAAGGCCTGGAGATCCTGATTGGGAAAAGTGGGGGATCTGTGATTATATCACCAAACCACGTGTACAAGCTGCTATCACAGGCAAAACGCCGAATGAACAACCGATTAAGGTCAATTATAGGTTTACAGACGAGTTCCCAATGTCTGACGGTTTTGAGGAAAATGCCGAGTTTTTCACTCTGACCTACGAAGCTGAGAAGTCGGTTAGCCACAACTTGGCCTTTGTTCGCATTGCGCCGTTGCTATGGCTACGCGCGGGTGCGCGCGGCGAACGTATTGAAAAAATACCTACTAAAGGATGGGAAGTGACCGATGCGTACGGTCTACTGCTAGGGAAGGTGCGAATAAGCAGGTCATTTCTTCCCAAGCTGACTCGCTGATTAAAATTTCGCGGATCTGGGCCGATTTTTTTCCCGCAAACACATCGAATCAGCCTATTTAGGCTATTTTTTCCACCATTTCTGGCGTTATTTCCGGTTTTTACTGAGATCTCTCCCACTGACGTATCATTTGGTCCACCCGAAACAGGTTGGCCAGGGTGAATAACATCGCCAGTTGGTTATCGTTTTTCAGCAGCCCCTTGTATCTGGCTTTCACGAAGCCGAACTGCCGCTTGATGATGCGAAACGGGTGCTCCACCCTGGCACGGATGCTGGCTTTCATGTATTCGATGTTGATGGCCGTTTTGTTCTTGCGCGGATGCTGCTTCAAGGTTTTTACCTTGCCGGGACGCTCGGCGATCAGCCAGTCCACATCCACCTCGGCCAGCTCCTCGCGCTGTGGCGCTCCTTGGTAGCCGGCATCGGCTGAGACAAATTGCTCCTCTCCATGAAGCAGATTACCCAGCTGATTGAGGTCATGCTCGTTGGCCGCGGTGGTGACTAGGCTGTGGGTCAGGCCACTCTTGGCATCGACACCAATGTGGGCCTTCATGCCAAAGTGCCACTGATTGCCTTTCTTGGTCTGATGCATCTCCGGATCGCGTTGCTGCTCTTTGTTCTTGGTAGAGCTGGGTGCCTCAATGATGGTGGCATCCACCAAAGTGCCTTGGGTCATCATGACGCCTGCTTCGGCCAGCCAGCGATTGATGGTCTTGAACAATTGACGGGCCAGTTGATGCTGCTCGAGCAGGTGGCGGAAATTCATGATGGTGGTGCGATCCGGCAGGGCGCTATCCAGGGATAATCGGGCAAACAGGCGCATGGAGGCGATTTCGTACAGGGCATCTTCCATGGCACCGTCGCTCAGGTTGTACCAATGCTGCATGCAGTGAATACGCAGCATGGTCTCCAGCGGATAGGGCCGTCGGCCATTGCCCGCCTTGGGATAAAACGGCTCGATGACAGCGGTCATATTCTGCCATGGCAGAATCTGCTCCATGCGGGAGAGGAAAATCTCTTTTCGGGTCTGACGGCGCTTAGTGCTGAATTCACTATCGGCGAAGGTGAGTTGATGGCTCATGATGTCCCTCTGGGATGCGCTCCGGATGAATATGATGATCTCATATCAGGAACTTGTTCGCACCTTCCCTAATACAGCTGTCGGTAGGTTCATCAGATTTCTCCAAATAGAGAAATTATGAGACAGGTATGGCAGGTGACGAAGCAAATCGACGAACTACATAAGCCGGGATATTTGGGGATACCGTGAAGTACATAGCACGGCGGAAGTCCAAAAAAAGAGACCCCAGTAAGGGGTCTTAAATGAGGTATATATAACTATCAGATCACAGAGCCCGAAGCAGACTACTCAACGTCCTGAATTTCAGGAAGCTTCAACCCTTTCGGATAGAAGATTGTATGAACAGTCAGGTCAGCCAGGAACGTAGATTTGATAATTAATTTTATTATAGGGTTAATACTATCCCAAGAATCGGGCGAATTCCAGATAGTGGCATCACAGCTTTCAGGATACTGGTTAACTCCAGGAGCATGGCCAGCCGTGCAGCGCATTGGGTCGGTTGATTCATGCTCGCATTTAGGGCAAATATAGCGCCGCAGCTGGTGTTCACCTAGGTCTTGGTCAAAATCGTGAGGAGTTTCCCAGCAATGAACATCTTCAAGCTCAGGTAGCCTGGACGGAGTGTAAAAAGCCCACGGCACTTCCGTACCTCGCAGTACCTCAAGTGCGTGTATCACCCGCTCAGGCTCGATTTTAAGCACGTCACTGTATGCTTCTATTCGATCACGTAACAGGCTGGCCATTACAGAGATTGTATGGATATCGATACCGGCTGCTTGAGCGTCCCTTTCCAGCTGCTCAATAACGACATCAATACTTGCTGGTGGTGCAGACATAAATAACTGCGTTGCGGCTTCTTGTCGTGACATATACGAAGGTTCCTTCGGTTACCGGTGACAGTAACCGATATTTTCCCCTCGCTACAGCTGGTCACGAATTTTTTCAGCTTGTACATCGGATACCAGAACACAATCACCTGTTGCAGAATTACAAACGTAATATTTTCCGTCCTGATGCTGCTGTAATTTCAGTTTTGTACCCGTAAGTGACACTGTAACGCCACTTGCTTCAAACTGCCCTTTGTTGGTGATGAAAAAGTTGTTTTTTGCGAGGGTTCCGGCTTTCAAATCAACGCCTCTGATCACTTCACCCAGGTCCCATTCGTTCATTACTGAGCGTTGTTTATGGATCAAGGAGCCAAGACAGACAAACACCACGACACTGATTGCAGCAAGACCCATAAGGTTTTTAAACGAATGGTGGGCTTTCAGGTCAAGCGTCTTCGCTTCTACCAGCTGCTCGGACGTTAACTGGACAGCTCGATTGTTACGCGAAGGACGTTTACGTTGGTTAGCAGTCATGGTTCACCTCTGTTTGAAGGAGAGATAATTTTAAACCTGCCAGTATATAAGCGATCTGAATTGGGTGAAGCGAATCATCAATGCTCATGGCCAGTCTACCCTTCTGATTGGTATCTACGGCTTTGCTGCCTCGGTACTGGTATCCATATCTCTTCCTGGCAAGTTCCAGGCCAGCCAGCATGTACTGGACTTGCTGTAACGATAATGAATCAATTTGCAGAGACTTGAGCCTGTTTTTTTGCTGGCACAGACCAAATAACTCCCTCGACTCGAAATCGTCGGGGTAAGAGTGTAGTAACCCATCAACTGAGCAGGCATTCAACTTATCGAATTCACGTTCAATACCCTCGACCGAGAAATGTCGGTCTCGAACGGACTCGACTCTACATTTGCTGAGCTGGCCATCTGGTGTGGCTACAAATATAGTTGCGCCTTCGGTCAGGTCTCCAGTCCAGTTTGTATGATTAGTCATATACGCTCCGTAATGGGCCTACTAAACAATATTATCACGGCTGAATATTTGACGAAGCAGTGCGCGATACGCGCCATGATAATGTTAAATTAGTCGTTTATTTGATAGCACCATTTTTCTCTGAATACTGTTCAAACCAGAAAACAATGGGTTTCTCTACAATGCTTATCTGGCCGAATCTTTCTGCCGTTCTGAAATTCATACTACTCTTCCGTGCCCTTTCAACCTGTAAACTTATTTGTTTGCGGAACATTTCCAGTGAATATGTTGTTTTGAGCAGATTGCAGGGCGCACAGGCTGGGAAAAGATTTTCTAAGCAGTTGGCACTTTCATTAAACACTTCACCGGTAGCCTTAAGCTTAAATTTCCCTCTGGCCGCAGCTTGCATATCCTGGACGGATTTCCTTAGCACAGGTTCTACGTGATCAGCGTGCCAACCTTTTTCTTTCAGTACCTCGCCACAATATGCACATCGACCACCAAATTTAGCCCTCAGTACTATTCTTTGTTTTTTTGACAGAGACATAATAAATTCCTTGTGGAACTAAGAGAATCGGCCATCGTCTATTGATTCAGCGATGTTGACTGCCAGGGCGTTATCGTCCAAGCCTGACAACGTTTCATAGCGAAAGACAGGAATGTGAGTTCTTTTAAAAAGGGCAATAATGAACTCTCCTTCAGGCTGAGCGCTGATAGCATCTTCATTGATCATTGCTAGCACTAGTTCCCCGGTATGCGCATCGGAGAGAACAAAATCGAACACGAATTCATCTGCGTACTGTTGCGCCTGAAGTACGTCAACCGGGGCAACCGGTTCATCTTCGAGCTCCAGCTCTACTAAGTCCCGGGCAAGCACCTGGGGTGCGATAATGTACTGACCATTGAACACCGCACTCAAGCGCACATAAAGATCCATCAGGACTTTTGGCAATATCGAATTTTTTTTGATGAAGTACTCGCTCAACCCATCAAGTGCGGCGTTCTCGTCGGCATCGGCATTAATATCTGCCTGCTGATCATGCTCGTCCAAAGGTTGCTGAGTTTGTTGTTGTTCTCGTTTTGTTCGACTCGCGTAGATAAGTATGAAAGCTGCAAAGCACACAAATGTCAGAAATATTGCGAGAGCGATTATATATTTTAGAGTCATGGGTTCATTCCTATAGTCTGGAGATACTCAGGCTCCTTGAACTTCATATTTTCGGGTATATGCCGCATCACCTTTTTGATGTATGGTTGTTCAATTCTCTTAAGCGTATCTAATTGAGATTGATAATCCTTAGTTCTCAAATCATGCTCAGCACCCAGTTGTCCTAATAACGTCTGAAGTTTCTTTAAGGCTTTGCTGCACTGCACTTCGGCATTATCCAGCTTTTCAATATTTAACCAGGAGAGAATATCGATAACAGGATTTATAGTCAGATCGACAAACAGATCAAGCGTGTCATCTGGTAAATTTGAATCAATAGGTGATTGCCGGGCAGGCATTTCATCTGCTAATCGCTTAAGCGCACCCATAGCTCTCTTTAACGAACTACTCGCAGAGGATGTGTCTATTGCTGAAAGTATGGATATTGCTTTACTGGTAGTAACCATATCCAGAAATTCAGTTGTGGAAGCACTATTACATTCATCCTTTGCTGTTTTTAATAGTTCACGGGCATTTTCTGCAAGTTTGAGTCGTCTGCCTGACTCGTTATATTTTATCTGAGCTTCTTTCCAGCAGTTGACTAGATGCTGATAAATCTCACAATCTGGTGATTTCGAAATTTCTTCCAACGAGGACATAACTACGTATTGAAGAAAGATGCTCCTGCATTTTGGCAGCAGCAGGTTAAGATGCAATTCACATTCGTTCAGCTTTTTTCGCGCCGGTGTCTCTCTGAAGAGACCAATAAATAGCGCCCACAATGAAAACTGACGATCTCTTGTCTCTTTAACCAACTCTTTAACTGCCAGGGCTCGGGCAATGTTAGCATTTTCAACCTGGCGTGATAACTCTTGGAGTTCTGTAGCTGTAATCATCTCTCAGCCCTTTAATGGAAGGTTTTTTCTGGTTGTTTGGCTTCTGCCGCGACACCTTGTTGTTCGTCTGACGGCGTTGTGATGAGTCCTGGGCTTTCACCCCCGAGGGCTTTTATCATTGTGTCCAGAACCTCCATAACAACAGAGGTAAACAAAACGAAATCGGCATCAAATCTTTGGGCGTGATCTTCTGGCGAAATGTCATCGTTCTGTTCAATAAGTTCTTCCGTAAAGGTCAGTCGTGAAAAGATGAAATTGTCATTCAGGATGAAAAACATCTGGTTCATCCAGCCCAGTGCAACCTTTGTCACAAGCTTTCCGGCCTCGATGTGATGAGCGATCTCATCACATATCAAATCCTGGCGTTTTGTTGTAACGACCCCCCCGTTTTCGAGCACATCTTTGAGCGTGGCTTCGTCGCATAAAGCTAGGCCAGGCGGCAGACTTCCTGTTTTGACCCACTCTGTTAACGTCAGTTCTACCGGCGTTTCCAGCGTGAATGGGATAATTGGAAGTGAGCCAATAGTTTTACGTAGCAAAGCTGTTACATCATCTGCTTTTTTATGGCTGGTGGTCTCAACAAGCAGTAGACGTGATTTAGTATCCACCCAAATGTTTGTAGTGCTGTATTTGCTGAAAGCCTTTGGTATGAGCTCAGCGAGCACGGCATCGTTGACGGCCTGGATCTCCATTTTCTTTAGCCTGCGGTTTTGCTCTTTCTCCAGTTTCTGAACCCGGGTTCGCACAATTTCTTTGATGGTCGCGGGAGGAAGTATTTTCGATTCGTGCTTAACAGTCAGAAGAATGAGATTATTCGACTCATGCTTTAACAGCTCGACATCTTCACCCAATGGCGGGATCCATCCTGACCGTGCCATATCATTAGGCCCGCAGGGAGTGTATTTCAACTCACTTAACTGTTCATCCAGCTTGTCTAATTCCAGAGCTTTTTGGATGCGGTAGACTACAAGGCTTTTGGGTTTAAATTGGCTCATCGTGGCCCTCAGCTGTTGCTTGATTAATTTTAATAAGGTCAGAGACACGCTCGCGGATCACGACACACTCCCAGTAAGTTAGAGGCTTAGAGCTCAGCACTTGTTTAAACTGCGCCACGGCAATATCAGGTGCTGTCCGATATTGTTCGGCGATATCCTGACAAAATTTCTCAGTCTCTGGGTTATGCAGCTTTTCAGAACAATGGAAGCGTTTCATGCCGCAGCTCCCTTTTTCGAGTTATCCGCTAATTTGACCGCGAAGATTTCTGAAGCTTTTTTCCCATCCCCGCTGCCTTTAAATATGCTTCTCCGGGCAGTCACACCATGAATAGCGAAGGCTTGATAAAGCTCACGAATATCAGGCGCATCGTGGCATGATGCGATGACATGAACCCCGCGTTCAGGCAGCAACTGGAGCAGTTTGGTAAGCTCAATCTGCATAGCGGGTGTAAAACCGCTGGCATGGTAAGCCGTGAATCTGCCGGGATTAACATATGGTGGGTCGCAATACACCACATCACCCGGGCGGGCCATTGATAGCGTGGTCTGGAAGCTGGCGCAAAGTAAAGTTGCTGAGGACATTTTCTCAGCCATTGCGTATAACTCTGTCTCTGGGAGATAGGGGTTGGCGTAATAACCCCAGGGGACGTTAAAGATGCCTTTCCGGTTGTATCGGCATAGTCCGCGATGGCCAAACCTATTCAGATAGATAAACAGAGCAGCTTGAGTGTCACTTGCACTATCATGATTATTGAACTGGCTTCGCAGCTCATAATAGGCGTCCTCAGAACGCCCGAGACAGTAAAGGCGTTTAAGCTCAGAAAGTACCTTTTCAGGCGACTTAAAAATACTCTGGTATGTATCGATCAGGTCGCTATTAATATCGGCCAAAATGTATTCTGGGTAATTCGTATTCATCATTACAGCGCCTGAACCGCCAAAGGGCTCAATAAGCCGACCACCTTTCGGTAGTACATGCTTAAGACTTGCCATAATGTTGTGTTTGGCTCCTACCCACTTCAGAACGCTTTTCATTTCATTCTGGCTCCAGAATATTAGGACGCAGTGATCGCGACCAATGGGAGCGAGATGGCATATAGCCATCCCGTCAGGAAGCTTGTTTTAACGTTATCACGCCCATGAAATTGGCTATTTCGAAAAGGCCGACAAAACGAGAGCGTTTTGTCAGACACGGACAGGCATGATGATGTCGTAATTGTTTTTGTTTACTGAAATCAATATGCCGGTCGTTGTATCACGCAAAGCAATCTGTGCGGCTTCTCCTTCTTCCGAACACGCCCCCAGGCTTGCCAGTGATTCCAGGAGGTAATCGGCATTCATACCGATATCAACAATTGTTTCGGGCTCGCCTGCCTCTTTCGCAATGTCCATCACCTCTTTGCAACTGATTGCATTTGAGCCGGGCGACTTAAGCTGTAGGGCGTTGTCTTTGAATGACATCACACAAACACTGGTGTTGTTTGGCGAGCCCTCTTTAAGCAATGGGGTTGCGCGTTTTAGTGCGGTGGTGAGTTCAGAAGGATCAACCTTAAACAGTTCAGTATTTTTGGCTACCGTGCTGGCCACGCGCTTCCAGTCCGGGTAACGGCCATCGACAAGATTTGAAATGACTGTATGGCTTCCGAGCGTAAATGTCAGGTTACGGTTGCTGTAGTCAATTTTGAATTGACCCTGGCTACCGCTCAGGATTTTATGGAGCACGGGGAAAACCCCGTTGGGTAAAATCACACCTGCATTCGTGTTACTGATAGAGGTAGGAGCTGTCGGAGATTGAATCTCATCGCCCACGTCATCGCTGAAGTCGATATCATGAGAACTGACGGCCATACGATGTCCATCAGTGGCTACAGCAATAAATTGGCCATTATCGATACCGAGGTAGACCCCATTCATATAAAAGCGGACATCGTTCTGAGCCGCAGCGTGGCTGACACGCTTGATAATCTGACTCAGCATCTGCGTTGGAAAGTAAACGCTGTAATTATGTTCCAGCGTCTCAGCCTGAATTTCGGGTATATGGTCTAAGCAAACCGGGATGTTATAGGAGTTTTTGTCGGTGCGAATGACAAGATGGTTTTTTGCCGCATGGAAGCGGACGTTAATTTCATCTTCGCCGCGCATGTTGCGGATTAAAGAAAAGAGTTGTGTTGCAGGTACTGATACGTCCATATCACCATTGCCCCCCGATACCGTCCCTTTACTGGTAATTTGGGCAGAGTTTAAGTCAATGCCAAGGGCAGAAAGACAATCCCCACGTAACCGCAGCGTGATCATCTCCAGTACTTTCATTGCAGGAGACCGGCGAATAACCATACACGGCATTTCGATAATTTTGAGAAGTGCTTCAGCAGAAATATCAAACCCTGGAAGCTCTTTAAATGATAAGCGTCTTGCCTTTGGTTGAACTGCGTCTATTGTAGATGCGTCTGTCATTTTACTGTCTCCCATAATTATCCGTGTTAAATTAATCGTACCCCCGGTCAATCAAGTGACGAATAGCAAATTATGAAAAAATGAAGTTTATTTGTGGTGACGGCGATAACCTAATTCAAACGCGAACTGCCATTGGTATTCATTTAAAGCACATCCAAGAGATGTGATGGCCTCAACAATTTCCTTTATAATGAGGTTGCCTGAATTCAATCTGTACTCGTAGTACCAACCTATATCAAATGCGATAAGCTGGAGGCGGAAAAGATGGATCTGAGGAACGTAACCAGTAACGCCGCTAAGCGCTTTTATATAAATGAGTTCCCCTTCCATTTCTGATAGAAAAACCATGTCAAGAATATTGGACGCGAAATTCGTCATGGTGAACATAAATTGAGCCTCTTTATTGAGCCTCGCGTAACACATCGGATGCCTTAAAGTAGCCGAGTCGGTGCATCATTTTATTGATCTGACCTACTTTGCCATCAGACCCTTCATACTTACTCAACCGGTGAAGTAAGATACGCATGGACATCAACACACTGTCTGATGCGTTATCACCACGGGTAAGTAGTTTATCAGTACTATCTGAGTATGACCCCGTAAGTGCCGCGCTCACCAAATCACCGGCAATAGCATCCGGGTGGCACAATGCCATCAAACCGATAATCAATGCCTGCCGATTAAGTTCCGTTTCTGTCAGGCCTGTTTTTGAAGTGAGTTCTGCTAGTAAATTATCAGTGCTCATTATCATGCTCCTTTTGCTTATGTTCTCCCGGTTGAATGGCGGAAGAGTCTTTACTACTGCGTGAAAATACATCCGCGACCAGAAATTTAGCTTTCTCTGAAGGACTCATAAATTTCCAGAGTTCATCAGGATATTCATCGTCATGCTTTTCAGATTTTTTCAATCGGGAGATTCCTTTTAATTTTGCAGCCATGCGGCTCCGTCCATACGGACGGATTGGCATTGTAAAATTTTGCTGCGAACTATCAATCAGACCAGTAAAGTGACGACCCATATAAATACCTCTAAGTGCAGTAGTTATTTTTTCCCGATTCAAAGCTCCGCCTTTAACGTCATACTACGGGATAGCATTACTGCAACGAAATATTCAGGGATTGTTTACGGCGTTTTGAAGGTGTTATCCATTACCGTTTTACTTCTCGCTACCCAGTCGTTTGCATCACTGCAATTGATGTTTGACGCTACGACCTGACGGGCGGATGTATAGATTGGACTTGCATAACCACCATTCCCGGCAACTACCAGACGGATACTGTTGAGATATGCGTAAACAGGATCCTGTAGGATTGTAGAATCGATGGATGCCTGCTGTTTACAGCTATCGCTACGCATCTTTACTACATCAGTTGCGACCATGACGCATTCAGGACATTCATTTTTAAGCTGAATGAACTGAGTTGGTGTCTGCCCCGCTGCCGGACTTCCATCTGCTCTAAGAGGAATATTGGCTTCAGCAATATTGATGCAGAAAGTCGATCCCGCAATTAGCGCCAGCAATAATTTCGTTTTCATATAACCTCGCCTTATTTAATTCAGATTTATCGAACTGAGCTTACTGCTTTAAGTGGTGAGTAAGAAAAAAAAAGGGTGACAAAACGGGGGGTGTTTTTTAACCTTAATCATATCCCATATGATTAGGTTGATTATGAACAATGCCAATATGCAGGGAGATGGTACTGAACATCGCCTGGAGCGCTTTTCCCGTATTCAGAAGGATGCGTTGGTACTTCTTCTTTTGTGCAAAGAAAAAGGCACTGCGATAGTGCCATTCACCAGGTTGCTGGGGTTTATTAACTCTGTTCCAGACAGCCAGGATGTAGCTGAGCCCAACCTACGTAAGTCACTCAAAACATTGCAGCAAAATGGCTATGTATGGAAGTACCGGAACAAAAACGATCTTACAGTTTCATTTGAGTTAACTTCATCAGGAGAACTCCAGGCAACTTCATTTCGGGTGCGAAGATTAGAGGCATGGGGCCAGGCAGACGAGTAAAACTCGTCTGCTGGTGGTTACACAGAAAGATACTTTTTACTGATAGTTAAAGCGCTGCGTCGTTTTAATGCAAATGGACGATTATCAGAAAGTCTGGAAGCATTACCGGCGCGAATGAATATGCGTTTCATCCTGCGGTCAAAATGTTCTTCTGACCAGCCGAAGGGATACGTACCCTTAATACCATCTATTGGCCCGGCAAGAATGCGAGCGGTTTCGCTACGAAGAGTACTTCCCCTTAAACCAAATGAGCTAAGTTTATTTCTTATCAGACTTACAGAAAATTTCCTGGGTTTTAAAACACCCTTAATACAGTACAGATGTTTACTCATAGCATTACCCTTTTATTATGGGAACGATTAGCTGCGCTGCATAAAGTCGATGGATTGGCGTTTGTTTTCTTCGATTATCTTCATTGCCTCTTCAAGCCATCCAGCATCTTCACCCCGGCTGGTTAGCTCTTTGTGCTTTAGTTTGAGTGCAAATACTGCGTCATCAGCACCGGCAGTAAACAATTCTTGTCTGACTTGTTGTGTGCTGGTTGTACCATTTATAACACCAACCATATAATTCACGATATCAATAACTTGGGGGAGTAAATCTGGATCCTCATGATTAATCTCCTCGATACTGACAAACGGCAGTAACCGGTCAATCAGCATATGGGCTAGGTTGGTGATATTCAGCAGGAATAGGTTATCGTTCTCGGTGTCGCTTTTGCTTTTTACTTCTGATGCGGTAAACGACTGAACCCGGCGATTGTATTCGCACTGCCACTCCTTACAGGCACTGATCATCCAGTTCTGTATCTCTTCATCAGAAGCGTTGGATGATGGAATGTCCATCGCAGCAGGGAGAACTTGATCCCACGGGTAAACATGAGAATCAATCATCACGCCTTCCGCGTTACGCATTAACTCAGATAAAGCCACTATGATGCGGCGCATCAGATGGTTTTCAGTGAGGAGAGTAAACTCTTGTTTCGATGCACCAACGAGCTCGACGTTGAGTCCTGTCAGCGAGTCGTTAGTGTTTGGCATAGTAACAGGCCTCCTGCCCTAAAAGATGATTATGAACCAGTCCGTGGTCGCAGGGTTTAGTAGTGCCAGTCAGCGTATCCGATTTTACGCTTTCGTCTTGATCACCAGTGTTCACTGAGGGTAGTAAAGTTTTGACGACGTTTTTCATAAAGACCTTATACTGTCATGACAGTCGTATGTAATTTTAGATAAGTTCTATAAGACATCTCAAAAAATAATGGTAATCCGCGAGCAGATTACCATTCAGGCATTCATCAATCATAATATGCTACGGTTATTATTTTATAATACCGCACTGCTTTGCTATCTCGATAACATCGCCATTTTTTATGATGATACCCAGAGTTTGCGCATCCTCAATGTGTCTAGTGGCGCATCCACCGACAGCTTTAACCTGCTCGATGAGACGGTCTGAGGCAGCAGCAGTATACGCCAGTGTACTGTCTGGAGTGTTGAGACTGAACAGATAAAAGCCTGAGACAATTCCCAAAATTACCAGTAGTCCACTTCTGAGTATCGCCGAAAAAAGGGCCGCAACGCAAATTGCACCACCGGCATAAATAGCAGCCTGGCCATATGACATAGACCCATTTTCCAGTATCGTCTGGAGTGCGTTATTGAATTCATTCACGGCAATAATTCCCCATTAGTTATGATACAAATTAAAACAGATATGCTGCTAATCATTAAAAGGCTATCTCAGTTCCATAAGCACCAGTGCTTCCTGGAACTTCATCCTGATTTCCCAAATAATAATTTTCCATTGTTGGGGGCGAGTTGCGTGGTGTTGCTGGCCTCGCGTTCGTGTTTTGTGGCCTGCGGCTATAACTGGTATTCTGCCGGTGATCCTGCCCACGGTTCTGCTGGAGGTGACGACTCACCAGTTTATTACCGCCTACATTGACTTTGCGAAGAACATGCCCCTTCACGGGGTTGACAAGTACGTCCATAAAGAAGCGTTCTTTACCATCCTCCTTGATTAGGCGGGTACGCAATTGGGCCTCCAGGTACACTCCTGTCCCGACATGAAGATGATTGCGGGCCACATCAGCAAATTGACCAAGCAAAATGATCTGATAGTGTTCTTCCGTAATTTTCTCCAGACCAGATTTATCCTCCATTGAGGACTCAGATGTTGTTACATAAATCTTTGCGTAGATGCCGTGGGTAGGGTGTTGTCGGATTTCAGGCTCACGGCCTACAGTACCTTCGATAATTACTTTGCTATAGCCACGATTAGTCATACACCCTCCCCAGCTCTGTATCGGATGACATTATTATCAGCCTGTCCGGTCTGGTGACGAATGGTAATTCGTTAAATAATTGCACTGCACATCCATAAAAATAGTCAGGATATTAAGTTTGTGGTGAGAAGGACGGCACATCAGACAAAAAAAATCCCGGCCAGGCCGGGAAAGGTGATCTTTATGCCAGCGTACTCGCCAGCGTTCTCTTTGTTATGTCCCCATACTAAACATGTATGGCCCAGAGTGAAACAATTTTTGAAACCTGCAATGAAAATACATTGTGTTTCCATTTTGTTTACCTGAAAAGAGACGAAATGTATTATTGCTTGAGATGCCTTTTTGCCATACGTTTTAGGGTTTGGAGTATTGTTTGGTAAGCAGCGAGTTCATTTTTGTACTCAGCAATCTCCGTCTCATTCTTAACATAGTCGTTTTCAAGCTTAGCTATAGTATCAGTGTATTCTTGCATACTCTGTTCAACTTTTTTTGTTGCTGTACGAAACGCAGCGCTTTTAGTCGTTCTGATACCAACGGGGAATGTTTTCCCGATTTCCACGTCATGTTTATAGAAACTGCTGATGCTTGTATTCCAGACGCTTGGCTTTTTGTCGCTAGGCCGAATTTTGATAAATGTGATTCCAGGGATTTTATCCACAAGAAAAACAGTTTTTTCACTGCCTTCTGCCGCATTCTTTTTCATTCGAATTGTTTTTACGCCAACTTCTATTAATTCGACGCTGGTTTTTATTTTCGACGGGTTGTCTACGTCCATATCAATAAATACCCGCCAGCATGACTGGCCCTCTTTTATCGATGAAGGACACGCTTGTGGAAAATGGTCTTTGTACATGGTAAACCCCAACAACCTGAAATATGTAGGATAAAGATTAAGGGCATTTATGCTGCTTACGAAATTCGGGGCGACTCACTAATCACAGGGTGCGCTGGATTGACTCTGCGGCCTGTTGCCTTAGTGCGTTGCTGATACCAATTGCTTCAGCGAGATAAGCAAGATTATCCACCAGCACACATCGTGTCCCGGAACTGAGATCTCCAGTTACTCCCCAGCGGAGCATTTCACCAGGAGCCGGTTCATAATTATCCAGTTCACACTCAGGAAGGTCTACTGGCTCTCCCAGATAATCAATTAAGACCGGCCTGATATCGCTATATTCGGCATCAATACCAAGTGGCAGATCTTTCCTGACATATTGCCTCAGAACAAATAAATCCCTTTCGCTACATTGAGGGAAAATTCCAACCGGCAAGTTTGTGATAAGAATAGCTGCACCTTTTGAATCGCCAATTTCCTGAACGAGTTTTGCGGCGCACCAGACCGCCCCCTTCAGGAACTCCAGATTTTCATGCGATTGCTGTAATGACATATGACCTCTTTCTTATTGTCTGGCCCGCTTAAATCCATCGTTGCCATATGATTTAAAATACTCAGTAAACCCCTTATCGCTTTCACGAGTGTCGGCTGCGGCTTTCGAATTTGCCTCTTGCATGTCTCTTTCGCCTTTTTCCTGGCTGAGTTTCATGAAAGTCTTAATGTTATCGTCATTAGGGTCAGCCAGTACTTTCTGATAAGCCTTCTGGTAGCGCTCATCCAGGCTTAACCCTATTCCGAGACTCTGGCATCCGCTAATGCCGGTTATGAAAGCAATGATCAGAAACTTTCGTAGGTACGCACATTTCATCATTACTCCTACCGGGATGACCCGAGCATTTTGTTCCAGGCCGTAATCAGTGACTGAATCCCAGAAGTGGGCACAGGAGCAACCCATTTACAGCAGCTGAACCACAGGCGGTTAAACCGGTGAGGCATTTTCGTGATGTAGTTTTCCTTATACTCAAAGTTGGTGATGCTGCCAACTTACTGATTTAGTGTATGATGGTGTTTTTGAGGTGCTCCAGTGGCTTCTGTTTCTATCAGCTGTCCCTCCTGTTCAGCTACTGACGGGGTGGTGCGTAACGGCAAAAGCACTGCCGGACATCAGCGCTATCTCTGCTCTCACTGCCGTAAAACATGGCAACTGCAGTTCACTTACACCGCTTCTCAACCCGGTACGCACCAGAAAATCATTGATATGGCCATGAATGGCGTTGGATGCCGGGCAACCGCCCGCATTATGGGCGTTGGCCTCAACACGATTTTACGTCACTTAAAAAACTCAGGCCGCAGTCGGTAACCTCGCGCATACAGCCGGGCAGTGATGTGATTGTCTGCGCTGAAATGGACGAACAGTGGGGCTACGTCGGTGCTAAATCACGTCAGCGCTGGCTGTTTTACGCGTATGACAGGATACGGAGGACGGTTGTGGCGCACGTATTCGGTGAACGCACTATGGCGACGCTGGGGCGTCTTATGAGCCTGCTGTCACCCTTTGACGTGGTGATATGGATGACGGATGGCTGGCCGCTGTATGAATCCCGCCTGAAGGGAAAGCTGCACGTAATCAGCAAGCGATATACGCAGCGAATTGAGCGGCATAACCTGAATCTGAGGCAGCACCTGGCACGGCTGGGACGGAAGTCGCTGTCGTTCTCAAAATCGGTGGAGCTGCATGACAAGGTCATCGGGCATTATCTGAACATAAAACACTATCAGTAAGTTGGAGTCATTACCCGATATAAGATGTAATAACATTTTCTGACCTGCATACTGTTGTTCAGGTAACCACAAAGTGCTTCACGACCATCCTGACTACGACCTATCCATAGGCCAGCCAAGCGTTTATCTGGTTGCTCAGACAGTATGAAAATTTTGCTGTTAATAAGACCAATGAATGGGCGTTCTACTCCCTGGGGGACTACAAAATTCCCCAGCGGTTTGTAACTTTCCAGGTTCAATACGATCGCAGCTGTCTGGTCACTGGAATTGTCAGCATCGTCCTGTTGCTCGCTGGCAGCAGGTTGTTGGTAGTTTTGAGAAGGCTGCTGAGCATAGAAATCGTTCGGATCGATCGATTCTGCGCTGGTTATGAAGGGCAATAGTGCTAAAAGGCCAAAAACAGCTTTTTTCATATGTCCACCATAGGGTTATGCGTTTAAATATGATTAGGCTATCAGTACCAATGCTGTCAGGCTAAAAACAATGGGGACAAATTGAGGGCTTTTATGTTGTGTTTATTGCTATTTTTGTCCTGCAATAGCATCTATTTCACACAATACACAGTGACATTTAGCTGGTGGCTCAAGTCGTTCGAATTGCGTCAGATTATGCAGACGTAATCGAGGTATACGTCTGACAGCATGATGGCCACACGAAAGTTCAAGAAACCAGATTCGTCCGTTACGGCTCCCGTCCTGAACCTTTACGTTTACAACTTCTCTCCATATGCGAATCATGGCTAACCTTCTGCCGGGCTCGGTGGTTCATCGTTGTCCTGGGTAATTTTAACGTAATCACCCTGATTGATAACGATTACTTCATTAAGATGAGGGCTGTAACGTACCCTCTCTACTTCGTCGAGATAGTCCACATGTCTACGCGCCTTGTTATTCGAGAAGCCGAGCGCTTTCCCTATTGCGTGAACTGATGGCCCACGGCCACCATTTCTGTTCATGTATTTTTTGACATACGTGATGATTGCTTTCCTGTCACTGGTCATGTCCGGGAGTTCGGCAATGTCATCATGACCTTGTCCTTTCGCTACGCGCAGCGTCATAGACTTTCTTTCACCATCGATAATGATTCGTCCCTGGTCATGCAACTGCCGGATACGCCGGGAAACGAGCCCTTTTGAATACCCCAGAGAAGAACAGATCTGCTCGTAAGACGGTGCTGCACCCTGCTCTTTGATTTCTGTCACAATGAAATCAAAGAGCCTGTCCAGGTGGGCATTTGCTTTTGGGGCGTTCTGTGCTTTTCCAGAAACACTACCGGCGTTGTCTTCAGTCATATCCCTTCCGTCCAGTTGGTGGTTGTTAATTAATGCGGGCTATCGACGTTCTTCGTCGAACTGAGACTAAAAGGCACGACGTCCGCTTTTACATCAGTTAAGGAGTGATTACCGCAGAGTTGCCCTTTAACTTTAGTCAGGCCCACCAGCGCATCCTCAAGCAGTTCTGATTCCTGAGATGTCACATTACTACCCAGTTCCATACCGATTTTTTCGCCCGCGTCCTTGAGGATACTGATAGCACGATCGATAGATTCACTGTACATAATCGCCACCTTGTTCGTTTTGTTAACATAGCCAATTAGTGCGTGTTCAGCTATAGCTGAGTTGTTTTATCACCTGTTTATGCGGCCCTTTTTCTTGCCAGGCAGCGAGCTAAAACCCGTTCCCTGGCTTCATGCTGCTCATCGATACAAAGCTGAATTCCCAACCCCAGGATGTAACGCTCCTGAAGTTCTGCCGGATGGAGGAAATTGAGCGCGGTGAAACCAGCTGGCACGGAACCATATTTGGCCAGGCTGTCTTCGTAACGTCGCTGGGCTATTTCACAAATTAAGTTATATTGAGCAATAGCTGCCTCACGTCCAACTTGATTGAATATTTCAACCGCCAGGACTTCCGAACATGTCTGCATTTTTGCATCCGTTTTGTTTACCTGACATCAGTATCACCCCGATGTGCTGGCTAACGAAATTTACGGATAGATGAATGTAATGAGGGGAATAGAACGTAATGGAATGTTTATACTGAACCCAAATTATGGGGAGCTTGATAATCAAATGTGGAAGTTTGTTGAGAAGCAGACTTCCAGACTTGGTATTAACTGGTTTTCTGACTATTAAGCCAGCTGATTAGCTCATCTTGCGTGTCAAAAGACGCGACAAAGGTCTGCTCCTGATCAGGACGTTGTGCATCCCTTATCGCTCTGAATGGAGCTTCACCGCTATAGTAGAATATTGGCTCCGCACGGCGTTTGACCCATGCTGATTGCTCGCGCTCTGCGAGCTCGCAGGCTTCTTCGTAATTGTCCGCTACTCCCAGCACTGTCGAACGATCCCAAGCTCCTCCATTCAGGCATCGAACAGTGATTTTCCCGTCCGGGCAAGTAATGCCATATGGATGATCCCACCAGGCATCAAGCTGAGACTTTGAGCGCTTTTCATTAGGTGTATCGTCGAAGTTTTTAGGTAATACCGGATTAAGGGGTATGCAGTTTGGCACTTGGATTCTCCCTGTAGCCTGAATCTACAAATAGGCAGTAAGCAATGTTCGTCAGGTTAACATGTACCTCCTGTTAGGTAATTAAGTACTTCGTTCCATTTTCGATATTCGCGTTATCTGACTCATTTTCTCCGACTTCAGGAGATCTCCATGCTGCTACGTAAGCCATGTGAATCAGGCTTGTTTTTCGCCCCGCTTTGACCCCATTTCCATGATGTTCTCAAACCTCGCGCTGTTACAGTAGGACAACTGCTACTGACGAGGTGAATATGACCAGATACCTTGGATACTGCGCCCTTGCGCTCCTTACCGTCCTGCCGACCGCTTCGGTATATTCTGCTGTACAGAATGATACAATGGGCCTATACGCTCCCGATCCCAGCTACACACCTGACATCCAAAATTCAGCACCTGTAACGCCTTCTCCGGGGGATGACAGTCTGTACAGTGATGACGTACCCGATTCATCTACCGCTCCAGAAAGCACCATTACCCCCCTGAATAGCTTTGATGTTATGTCTTTTTCTATAGGGCCGGTAAGCCTGCGGATGACAGCTTCTGAAGCGATCACTGCTATCACTGACAAACTTGGCCAGTCTGCTGGTGAAGAAATTCAAAAGCGCTACAGTAACAACTCATTGAATAGTATTTTCTGGGGAGATGCTCACCAGGAGACGGTGGTCTATTTTATCCCCGATACGGCAGTTGACCCCATTGAGCCGGTGGCTTACAAAATCCGCTTTTCATTCAGCAACCCTGATCTCTTACTGAAGTCGGCGATCGAGAAATATGGAGAGCCTTCAGTCTCTGATGCCCAGAGAGGTCGTTATATCTGGTGCAAGGCACTGGCGGAGAAAACGAATAAGTGTGATGACAGTAAATCTGAGCTTACGCTGACAACGCGAGAAGTTGAAGACACTGGCATCCTGACTCTCAGCGACCCAACGGTCTCATTTGATGCCTCGCGGACTGCAACGGCCACCCCGGATAAAGACCAGGCTGCGACTGAAGATAACCAGGGGCCATTGCCACAGCTCTGAAGTCGTCCGTCGCTGTCCAGCATCCTTTTGCAGGATTACTAAACCGACTGAATTCGTCAGCCGGTTTTTTTATCTGAATTTTACATTAGCGTCTGAAAGTACGCTTTCCAAACGGGCTTATCTCTTTGACGTGAAAACCCGCATTAGTCAGCATCCTGGCCATGACAACTGATGCAGGAAGACAGGATGCCTCCACTTTATGGCCGGGAGTAGCATCCAGAATACTTTGCAACATGGAGCGCCCAAATCCTTTTTGTCTTTGACTCCTGGTAACACCAAACATCCTGATTTCCAGATGTGAAGCAAGTCCATTTGCACCATTTTTGCCCGTCAGTAGGGCAAAACCTATCGCTGCGCCATTATGTTGAGCATCAAAGACAAACAAGAAATCGGCGCAATTCTCTCCCCGTTCCCGCCTGGCAATGGCTTCTGAGATCTGACTTTCGAACTGAGACAGTCCGTCATCATCATCAAAGTTAAAATACCCATCCCGCATACCGTCGCGAATCACCGCTATGATAAAGGGAACATCCTGTTTGGTTCCAAAGCGCATTTCAGGGGCAGATAACACCGTCATCAGTTTGTCTCTCGTAACCGTTATTATTCCATCAATTTGATTACATGGAGGTAAAGAGGTCAATAGAAATGAACGGGGTATTTCGCTGATGACCATTTGATCGGTGTTAGTGGTTTCAGTAGCAGAGCCAGGAGGTATATAAGGCCAGCAAAAATGCCAGCCTTTTTCATTTAAACCGGTTTTCTTATGATTCTCTTGATCGGCATTCCTGCCTTATCAAAATATCGGGTTGGCCATATTTCTTGAGGTTCTTCACCAATTGCATTAGCGATGATGATCTCGCCTCTAGGCCAGTCACGTGTCAGTGCATTTGCCAGAGTGCTGCTTGAAAGACCGTTAGCCCTACTCAGTGAGGCAAGTGACAAACCTTTCTTATGTAGCGCAGCTATGATGTCTGCCTTATGCCAGTCCTGTTTTTCCATCTCCATTTCCTTTGGTGGTGAATCGGAACATGGTTTGCAGTACCAGCTAATGACGACTGGCGAGCCGTAAGGCTCCCACGCCCCGACCCACCATTGACAAAAAACAGGCGAGCGAGTGCGAACCGTTCAAGTACATGAACGGCGTGTCATTAGTCGGGGCTGCAAATCCCCACTCTTACGATTTAGTAAGGGCTACAACAGTTTACAGCATTTAAAGGGTGTATCAGAAGTGTTAATGCCGTAAGTTTGCGAGTCGGTTTGAAATTCAGATAATAACTATGCTTAATGGCCTGTTCAGGAAAGCACTTCGATGCTGTTCATATAGCCAAAGCCGAATATCCGCTTTCTGCCGATCCCGAAAGCGTATGCCTGTTCAAGTGCGCCGACATCTTCAATCACGCATTCAGCATCGTACTGGCTCATCGGTACAATGATCTTGTGGGATGTACGGCCAACGCTCCCGGGCTTAATAATATGGAACTTGGTGCTTCGAACGATACGTAACCGTCCACAGATCACTCCGGCCCGTTCCAGGTGATAGTGGATATAATCCGGGAGTTCATGGGCAGGTGGACAAATCTCTCTTTTCCGGCCTCCAGCTTCCTCGCGTCGAATAGTGGCCAGCGAGCCGCAGATTCGAATTTTCTGGCCAGACACAAACATGATTTCCTTCATGACTTCGCCAGGGAGCCCGAGTGCAACAGCCGTTCTCAGAACAACCTGGGTGTCGGAGGCACTTTGTTTGCGAGAGTAGAAGGTGTATGGGAGTCGCGACCCAGAACGTTCCTGGACTACCTTATCCAGTTGCTGGTGGATCCCATACACGTCACCTGGGGCGATTCTGAACCTGAGCGCACATTCAAAGTATTTCACGCCACATTCCTTGCTGAACATAATGAATTTTCAATATTAGTTTCAGGGTATGGCATGGACGGCGAGTGACGAAATTATGAGGGGGGAATACGGCCAGTCCTTTGGCCGGTGTGGTCAGAGAATCATTTCGATACTTTCGCCGTGGAATATACCGATCACATCTGTCTTGAGGCGGTTACTCCTCGGCTTTACTTCATTGGCCACGAACTCTGGCAATGGCCGAATTTTCACGTGCTCATCCTGAATGATAATGAACGGCATAGATGAAGCGGCAGAAAGACGCAGTATCTGGTCGGGGTGTTCAGGATCAGCCATCGCGATGTTTGCAGCTGGATGCACTTTAACCGGACGGCGTAAGCGAAGCTTTTCTTCCGGTACACGCGCAATAGCCTTAATCAACGAGTTGAGTCTGACTGATTTATCTTCATCTTCCTCGATGTCCTTGCCCATCTTCTGGAGCAACTCGATTTTGTTAACCCTGCTAAAAAGCGTCTTTTGCCTCCAGCCGAAACTGACCAGATTGACGTTAGCATTATCAAACATACGCAGCTGCCGATAGAGATGCAGGGTCATGACACCAGGGCAGGCGCTATGCAGCGCGTTGAAGCGCATGTATTCCGGTCGGCGATCACCACCGTAGTTTTCGATGATGTGGCGTTGAATGCTCTCTTTATGCTGGTTGATGGATGTCACCAAACGGGTAACCAGCTGAGAGAATTCCGCATCTGTATTGTCGTACCATAATACGCCGGTAGTGCGCCGAGCGGACTTCTGCGAATAGCCATCCCTGATATGCAGGTCAGCGTATGCCGCGCAGGCAGCATGGACAGCATCGTGTCCCTGTTTCAGCTCAGGCATGATGTGTTCGATGGCCATATCTTCTTCGCCATCAGCAACGGCTGGCAGGACGCAGACACTCGCCTTGAGCGGAAGCCGGGAACCCAGCACTCCACGAAGTTGTGTGATCTCGCTCTCCAGCGTCTGGAAAGTTGTTGAGATATTCATTTCTATCCCCGAAAAAGGGCTCTAAACTCCCTCCGCTGCACGGAGGACTGTATGTACATACATACTCATAACAAGCGAAACCGAGTATATCAAGTTCGTTTTGTTTACAGACGAATTTTATCGATGACGAATGAAGTTTTCACTGCTGATTAGCCAATCCTGACGCGAGGGATTTCATTAATGTTAGTGAGATAGGATGGTGACAATAACTCCCGCCGCATCGTCCAGTCTTTGTCGATGCCCTGGCCCGCAAACCATAATTTCCCCCGACCTGACCGGTTAATTCTATCCATCACGCCCATCAACGCTTCACCATTGGCAAAGAGTCGGTTCTCACCAAACAAATCGAGCTGGCTGGTGGCGCTATCATAAAAGTCAGATAGCATCACTCCGGCTTTATGGTATCGGTATCCCTCCTGCCAGATATGCCGGAGCCCTGCGACCGCAGCCGCAATGATTTCCCGGGTATCGGCGGTGGGGTTTTCCAGCTTGACTGTCTGCTGGCCACTGTAAGGGGCCGTTTTCGAATAGTAACTTGTGCCAATAAAAACCGTTATGCAGCGACAGTATTGCTTCTCTTCGCGCAGCTTCTCGCCTGCACGTTCGGCATACTCACACACCGCCTGGTGCATTGCTTCGTAGTGCTCTATTTTCTGGCCGAATGAACGCGAGCTGATGATCTGCTGCTTAACCTTCCTCACCTCTTCCAGGGCTATGCAGGACTCGCCATTCAATTCGCGCTGCGTTCGCTCCAGTACGACTCCAAATGTGTTACGGATAAGCGATGTTGGCGCATTGGCCAGATCGAGAGCAGTCCTGATGCCCATGCTGTTCAGTCTGGTGGCATATCTCCGGCCCACCCCCCAGACATCGCTTACGTCAATATATGGCAATAATTTACGTTGTCTTTCTGGACTGCTGAGATCAACCACTCCGCCTGTTTTAGTCCATGTTTTTGCAGCTTTATTTGCTAGTTTTGCCAAAGTTTTAGTTGTCGATATGCCCACCCCCACGGGTATATGGGTGCTCTTTAATACGGTTTTCTTTATTTCTCTTCCATAGTCATCAAAATTATAATTTTTCTGCATTCCTTCAAACGAAAGGAAAACTTCATCAATACTGTAGACCTCAGTATTACTGGAGAATTTAAATAATGTCTCACACACCCTACGGGAGATCTCCGCGTACAAGGCATAGTTAGAACTGAAAACATGTACACCGTTAGCTTCAAAGAATGCTTTCTTCTGGAAGTACACGTCACCATTCTGGATACCTAATTTTTTAGCTTCCGCTGAACGTGCCACGACCATGCCATCATTGTTCGAAAGGCATACAATTGGCTTGTTCACCAGATCGGGCCGAAAGACTCTCTCGCAGGAGGCGTAAAATGAGTTGCAATCCACCAGGCAGAACATCACAAGGCCTTGTACACGATGAAGGTCACCACGCCAAAAATGGCCAGTTCTTCGCCTTCTTTCAGATAGATCGGTGACATCCGGCTATTCATTGGCAGTAGCGCGGGAGCCGGGCTTAGCTGCAACCGCTTAATGGTGAAATCACCATCAACGGTCGCAATCACAATATCCCCCTCTTTCGCCTCAAGTGAGCTATCCACGATGACCAGATCGCCTTCGTGAATACGTGCCTCTACCATCGATGAACCTGTTACTCGTAAGAAGTAGGTTGCAGATGGATGTTTGATGAGGTGAGTATTTAGATCAATAAATTCATCAACATAATCGGAAGCGACTGAAGGGAAACCTGCGCTGACAGGCTCAACGAACAACGGGAATTGGCCTGGTGATTGTTGTGTCACTGGGATAAGTTTCATAATGCTCTGCTCTTCGTGGTGCTGTATATCCATACAGTATTATAGACAGGAGCCAGGAATTTTCGCACCTCCTTTTCCGAAAGTTATTTTCCGCTATCACTCTTCAGGTTTTTCTTATCACTTGTCCAGAAGTGGGTAACTGCACATAACAAATTGCAACCATATGATTCCTCAGTTCATTTTCAGAATTTACTCGTGCTTACTTCGTATACAATTCGGAATTTATCCGTACATTTTATAAGGAGTAATAACGATGAAGCAGTTTACAAATGAAGCAACTCAACAAATGCTGGCCGACTTTGACAAATCCCCTTTCTCTGACGCTGATCTGGCCGCAATGGATGTGGATGCTCGACAAATTATTGAGCAGAACGCTGAAAGGGATCGCCAACACCCGGTAACAGCAATCTGGCGTGTTGCGGTCGAGGGAAGCCTGACTGCGCGAGGTGGTGTCGTAACCGCTGTTGATAGCGCCAGGGTTATGGATCTAGGCAACGGTCAAATGGTCAAAATCGCAGTGGAGGGTGATGCAGTCACTTATACCGATGGTTCATCTGCACGGATTGTTTCAAGCGCTGGCCAGAAAGCTACACACTTCGAGAAAGGGCTCGCGCTGGTGGGCAGCGTACTGGATAACGGGGATGAAATTGTCTCGACCCCGCAGGACAGATTAGTGCTGTTATCGCGCAAAGGTATGGCTGAAGCCCCCGACTTTCTGGCAATACCCGGAGGCGTGACTCATGGGGTATCGAACTAACAATTATGGCCGGGGCCAGGCGCTCCACGGAGATAAAACCACCACAGGCGCGACCGTCCTTACTTGGGGTCAGTTTGGATATCGAAAATTATTGTACTATAAGGACTTCCCCGGCATGTCAAAGCCGGTATTTATGGTTTCTGTCTGCTCTTCAGTAAAAATAAAGGGGAGAGACTGCGGTACTATAAACGGCCATGATGAATCGTCATCGATTCGGGCCCTGATGAAAGACGCGCGTGAGGTTCTTGTTCGTTAAGCGGATACGTATATCCTGTACAATAGCCAGATAGGCCTCACGGGGTCTAACCCTTTATCATCAACGAATTGCAGGTCAGATGGTTATACAGCTTCGAGCTTTAGTTGACTGAGTACAGCCGGAAATCATCACCGTAATGTAGTGATGCCCAACACAGCCGCGCATTTTTGGCGGCGATGGCCACAACAGCCCGCCAGTACCCTCTGCGCTCAACCAACATACAAACCCAACGGCTGAATGAGTCAGTCCTTTTCCCGGCGCCAATAAGCACTGAACGAGCCCCCTGAACCAGAAGCGTTCGCAGATACGAATCACCGGCTTTTGTGATCCTGCCGAGTTTCGACTTTCCCCCGCTGCTGTATTGGGCACTGTTGCAAATAGTCGGTGGTGATAAACTTATCATCCCCTTTTGCTGATGGAGCTGCACATGAACCCATTCAAAGGCCGGCATTTTCAGCGTGACATCATTCTGTGGGCCGTACGCTGGTACTGCAAATACGGCATCAGTTACCGTGAGCTGCAGGAGATGCTGGCTGAACGCGGAGTGAATGTCGATCACTCCACGATTTACCGCTGGGTTCAGCGTTATGCGCCTGAAATGGAAAAACGGCTGCGCTGGTACTGGCGTAACCCTTCCGATCTTTGCCCGTGGCACATGGATGAAACCTACGTGAAGGTCAATGGCCGCTGGGCGTATCTGTACCGGGCCGTCGACAGCCGGGGCCGCACTGTCGATTTTTATCTCTCCTCCCGTCGTAACAGCAAAGCTGCATACCGGTTTCTGGGTAAAATCCTCAACAACGTGAAGAAGTGGCAGATCCCGCGATTCATCAACACGGATAAAGCGCCCGCCTATGGTCGCGCGCTTGCTCTGCTCAAACGCGAAGGCCGGTGCCCGTCTGACGTTGAACACCGACAGATTAAGTACCGGAACAACGTGATTGAATGCGATCATGGCAAACTGAAACGGATAATCGGCGCCACGCTGGGATTTAAATCCATGAAGACGGCTTACGCCACCATCAAAGGTATTGAGGTGATGCGTGCACTACGCAAAGGCCAGGCCTCAGCATTTTATTATGGTGATCCCCTGGGCGAAATGCGCCTGGTAAGCAGAGTTTTTGAAATGTAAGGCCTTTGAATAAGACAAAAGGCTGCCTCATCGCTAACTTTGCAACAGTGCCCTATAAACGGTCACGCTGAATCGCTATTGATTCGGACCCTGATGAAAGACGCTCGTGAGATCCTCCTTCGTTAATCGGATAGTGATATCCAGTAGGATATGCAGATACTTCTCACGGGGGTCTAACCCTTTACCATCAACGAGTTACAGTTCAGTTACTACTCAGTTTAATTTTTCACGTTGTTGAATACAGTCTGAAGTCATCGCCGTAATGTAATGATGCCCAGCACAACCTCGCATTCTTGGCGGCGATTGCAACGACAGCACGCCAGTATCCCCGCCTACCAATCAACGAGCAGACCCAACGGCTAAACGAGTCCGTTCTATTCTCTGCCCCTACCATAACAGAACGGGCTCCCTGGACCAGCAGGGTTCGCAGGTAGGCATCACCCGCTTTTGTTATCCTGCCAAGCTTTGATTTTCCGCCACTACTGTATTGTGATGGCGTTAGCCCCAACCAGGCTGCCAGTTGGCGCCCGTTCTTAAAATCATGGGCATTGCCAATACTGGCGACCAGCGCACTCGCCGTTGTGGGCCCAATACCTTTCAGTTCCATTAACTGCTGGCTGCGATGATCTGTTTTGGCAACACGAGATAACACCCTGTCATATTCGGCGATTTTCTCTTCAATATTAGTGACATGTGCTAATAGATCATCAATGCACAGCCTGACCTGTACTGGCAGAGTTTCCTTCTGGTCAGAAACAGCATGACGCAGAGCATCAGTGCTTTGTGGGGCAATAACCCCGAATTCAGATACCAACCCCCGAAGACGGTTATACGTCGCTGTTCTTTCCTGAATAAATCCCTGTCTTGTCCTATGTAAGCATTGCATTGCCTGCTGGCTTTCGTCTTTGACGGGTACAAAGCGCATGTGCGGCCGCTGCACAGCCTCACAAATAGCTATTGCATCAGCTGCATCATTTTTCCCGGTCTTACCCGCCATGCGATAGGGTGAGACAAATTTCGGTGCCATCAACCGGACATCATGGCCATACTGCCTGAATAATCTTGCCCAATAGTGGGCACCCGAGCAGGCTTCCATTCCAATGACACAGGGAGGTAAACCAGCGATGAGTTCAGAAAGTGCTGCACGCGACACCTTGGGTTTAACCAGAACTGCTTTACCATTTTGGTCAACGCAGTGAACAGCAAACACATTTTTAGCAAGATCGATACCGACAGTGGTGATGGTCATAACGAATCCCTCTGGGTCAATGTTTATCCCATGATTGCATGAAAGTTAACCAGGCGCATATCCAGGGGAAGTCCCTTCCATTCGCTAAGCCAGTGACTAAAGCAGGTATGACGGTCCGCTTTGAATCGCCACGGGTTTAACAGACACCTCAGAGTCATGTCATGCAGCTCCACCGATTTTGAGAACGACAGTGACTTCCGTCCCAGCCTTGCCAGATGTTGTCTCAGATTCAGGTTATGTCGCTCAATGCGCTGAGTGTAACGCTTGCTGATAACGTGCAGCTTTCCCTTCAGGCGGGATTCATACAGCGGCCAGCCATCCGTCATCCATACCACGACCTCAAAGGCCGACAGCAGGCCCAGAAGACGCTCCAGCGTGGCCAACGTGCGTTACCTAACAATAAACCTGTTTAAATATCCAGATAAAAACATTCAATCTGGGTCAAATGAGTGATACAGTTTCACCCATAAGACCCAATGGAGGCAATATGTCTGAATTTGAATTACTGGCGCAGGATCTGCTTGAGAAAGCAGAAGCGGAAGAACAACTGCGACAGGAAAATGATAAAAAGCTGCTCGGGCAGGTGCTGGAAATCTATGACCAGAAGTACGTGGCTGAACTGCTTAGAAAAGTTGGTAAAAATGAGTGGAGTCGCGAGACTCTTAATCGCTGGATTAATGGTAAGTGCTCACCTAAGGCGCTGACGTTAGCCGAAGAGGAACTTCTACGAAAAATGCTTCCGGAAGCGCCTGCACATCACCCTGACTATGCCTTCCGGTTTATTGACCTGTTTGCTGGGATTGGAGGTATACGGAAGGGCTTCGAAACCATCGGTGGCCAGTGCGTTTTTACCAGTGAATGGAATAAAGAGGCTGTGCGCACATATAAAGCTAACTGGTTTAACGATGCTCAGGAACACACTTTCAATCTCGATATTCGGGAAGTCACGCTCAGTGATAAACCTGAAGTACCTGAAAACGATGCCTATGCTTACATTAATGAGCATGTGCCGGATCATGATGTACTTCTAGCAGGTTTCCCCTGTCAACCGTTCAGCCTTGCGGGCGTAAGCAAGAAAAACTCGCTCGGGCGCGCGCATGGTTTCGAATGTGAGGCTCAGGGAACGCTTTTCTTCGATGTGGCGCGTATTATCCGCGCAAAAAAACCTGCCATCTTTGTTCTTGAAAACGTTAAAAACCTGAAGAGCCATGACAAGGGTAAAACCTTTAAAGTCATCATGGATACCCTCGACGAACTGGGCTATGAAGTTGCGGATGCAGCTGAGATGGGCAAAAACGATCCTAAAGTTATCGACGGAAAGCACTTTTTACCTCAGCACCGAGAACGTATCGTTTTGGTCGGTTTCCGTCGTGATCTGAACATTCACCAGGGCTTTACCCTGCGCGATATTAGTCGTTTTTATCCGGAACAGCGTCCGTCATTTGGCGAACTGCTGGAACCCGTGGTTGACAGCAAATATATACTGACGTCGAAACTCTGGGAGTATCTCTATAACTACGCCAAAAAGCACGCAGCTAAGGGTAACGGATTCGGTTTTGGCCTCGTTAATCCTGAAAATAAAGAAAGCATTGCCCGTACGCTTTCTGCTCGCTATCACAAAGACGGGTCTGAAATTCTGATAGACCGTGGCTGGGATATGGCCACAGGTGAAACAGACTTCGCGAACGAAGAAAATCAGGCGCATCGGCCCCGCAGGCTGACTCCACGAGAGTGCGCGCGCCTTATGGGTTTTGAAAAAGTAGATGGCAGGCCTTTTCGCATTCCTGTGTCAGACACTCAGTCGTACAGGCAGTTCGGTAACTCCGTAGTGGTGCCCGTGTTTGAAGCCGTAGCCAAACTGCTTGAACCTTATATCCTGAAAGCGGTTAATGCCGATTCGTGCAAGGTTGAACGAATCTGATCGCTCCTCCCGGTATTTATGCCGGGAGATAATCTATGGAATATCTGCGTAAAGCCCTGTCAGCTCAGCAATAAACGCACCTAGCGTCATTAGCTCAGCTCTCACCGCCTCCGGGTATTTTTTGTGCAGAGATGATGGCACGACCAATCTGACACCCGACTCCCGCATCTCCCGATATTGAGCCAGAGAAACTCCCTCCTGGAGTGTAAACAGATGCACCTGATGAATTTTATCAGCCTCATTCAGTATCTGACGCCAGCGATCCTTACAGGTAGTCTTGACTGCCAGCATGCGCAGATTTTCTACGGGAAACTCAGTATCGTGGTAAGCCCCTGCGGAAGGGAAAAGGAAATCGGGTTTTTTATTACCTTCTGTGATGGCCTGCGTCGCAAAGTGTCGCAGGCCGTGCTCAATGAATAGATGCTCCAGGTGCAGTTCCAGCGACTTCCCGGCTCTGGATTTACGGCGATTGCTGACAGAATTGGCCAGCGCAATAAATTCATCCACAGAGCCAAATCCTTTCCGGATGATATCCAGAACATGCAGTTCCTCAACCAATAGAAATATGTCGTACTCCACGCGCCGGCGGTCAAGAAGTTGCTCATCCGGATCAAGGGAATTTTTCACATAATGGCTGGCTGCATACTGAATAATTTCACTTCCCGACGGAAAGCGCAGGTGCCAGTCTTCAGGTAGAATATATTTATGATTTACTGGCGCTTGCTGTAGAGATAGTCCGCCTAGAATCTGTCCTGCGGGGCCGGATATAAGCGCTCCGGGTATAACTTCACCAATAGCGGTCTCAATGACGTCCTCTTCATCAGTGCTGGCGCATACCCAAATATTTACTTCCTTACAGTCCCCCCCTTGCTCATCAAGCTTGAAAGCCAGGAGCGTCAGAGCCCCTGTATTTTCAGGATTCTGAAGTGGGCTGCCTCTACCCCAGCGGGTAATCCTTTTTTCATTCCGGGTTTTACCAAAATGACGGCTGTTATAATAAATTGCCCGGGCTTCGCTGTCAGGGCAATCATGCGATGACACATGTGCGGTGAGAAAAACCGAAGGGTTCAGTTCACGGGTATGGTTGATAGACGGAAAGAGTTTTTCAACGATACCTGAAGGGATATAAAGCCCTACCTGGTGACCACCTGTTGCGCCGGTATCGTTGGCGGAAAGGCGTTTGATGTAGACGAAGTAATTCTCACATGCGATCTCAAGTAGCCAGTTGTGGAAAACCGACATAAGCATCCCCTGTTACCCTGAAACTCTACTCACCATTTTTTCATAATTATATACAAACAGCCAGAAAGGCTGTTACAGGGGTCAGTTTGGATATAGAGAATTATTGTACTATAAGGACTTCCCCGGCATGTCAAAGCCGGTATTTATGGTTTCTGTCTGCTCTTCAGTAAAAATAAAGGGGAGAGACTGCGGTACTATAAACGGCCATGATGAATCGTCATCGATTCGGGCCCTGATGAAAGACGCGCGTGAGGTTCTTGTTCGTTAAGCGGATACGTATATCCTGTACAATAGCCAGATAGGCCTCACGGGGTCTAACCCTTTATCATCAACGAATTGCAGGTCAGATGGTTATACAGCTTCGAGCTTTAGTTGACTGAGTACAGCCGGAAATCATCACCGTAATGTAGTGATGCCCAACACAGCCGCGCATTTTTGGCGGCGATGGCCACAACAGCCCGCCAGTACCCTCTGCGCTCAACCAACATACAAACCCAACGGCTGAATGAGTCAGTCCTTTTCCCGGCGCCAATAAGCACTGAACGAGCCCCCTGAACCAGAAGCGTTCGCAGATACGAATCACCGGCTTTTGTGATCCTGCCGAGTTTCGACTTTCCCCCGCTGCTGTATTGTGATGGCGTCAGCCCCAGCCAGGCTGCCAGTTGACGTCCATTTTTAAAATCATGTGCATTACCGATACTGGCGACCAGTGCACAGGCCGTTGTGGGACCAACGCCCTTTAGCTCCATCAGCCGCTGACTGCGATGATCTGTTTTGGCTATGTGGGACAAAATTCGGTCATATTCAGTGATGTTAGCTTCAATGCGATCAACGTGTTCCATCAAATCATCAACACATTGCTGAACCTGAAGCGGTAAAGAGCTCTTCTGCACAGAAACCATGTGGCGCAGGGCATCAGCACTTTGTGGCGCGATGACACCGAATTCAGATATCAATCCTCGCAGACGATTATACGTTGCTGTTTTCTCTTCGATAAAACCCTGACGGGTACGATGTAAACACTGCATGGCCTGCTGGCTTTCGTCTTTCACTGGTACGAACCGCATATGCGGACGACGAACAGCTTCACAGATAGCCTGAGCATCAGCTGCATCATTTTTTCCTGATTTTCCGGCCATACGATAAGGCGATACAAACTTAGCAGCCATCAGACGTGGCTCATGACCATACTGCCGAAACAATCTTGCCCAGTAGTGAGCCCCGGAGCATGCTTCCATCCCGATAACACAGGGAGGCAAACTTGCAATTAACTCAGGAAGTGCAGCACGCGATACTTTAGGCTTAACCAGAACAGTTCTACCATTTTGATCAACACCGTGAACAGCAAACACATTTTTAGCAAGATCGATACCGACAGTCGTGATAGTCATAACGAATTCCTCCGGGACGATGTGTACCCCATGATTGCACAAGAGTTAATCAGGCGCATAATCAGGGGAAGTCCCTTCCATTCGGTAAGCCTGTTTTTTGAACAGGCTTACCTGTAGCAATAGGGTACACCCTGACGCCATAATAAAAACGTGACGGTACACGATGAATGACATAACCTATATGCGATAGAATAAATGCAATAACCTAAAAGCGATAATGCGGTGAAAAAATGTTCATCAGAGCTTATTTGAGAGCGTCGACGGAAGATCAGTTTGCCGATCGAGCAAAAGATATGCTGGAGCAGTTCGTTCAGGAACGAGGGTATAAAATAGCCAGTTACTACCGGGAGAATATCAGCGGAACAAAACTCGACCGCCCGGAGCTGGGACGCCTGCTAATGGACAGTCACCACAATGATATTTTACTTGTCGAGCAGATAGACCGTCTGACCCGTCTGAGCAACAGCGACTGGATGACGCTGAAAAAGCAGATTGAGCAACATGAACTGCGGATCGTCAGTCTTGACGTCCCAACTTCATGGCAGGCTCTGTCAGATAAAGATCCTTCACAGGCTGACCCGATAACCCGCGCAGTTATCACGGCGATCAACAATATGTTGATCGATCTGATGGCCGCAATGTCGCATAAGGACTGGCTGAGTCGTCGCCAGCGACAGCAACAGGGAATTGAGCGTGCTCATTCCCTGGGTAAATACCGGGGCAAGCAGGCAGACAGTGAACGACACCAGAAGGTGTTGTACTACCGACAGGTTAAGAAACTCAGTATACGGGAGACAGCAGAAGCAACCGGCTACAGTTCTTCTCAGGTTTGTCGGATACAGGCGCTTAATAAAATCACCGGTACTGATTGAATCAGCTTTAAGCTGGATCAATTCCCGCCTATACAACGTACTATCAAACTTATCATCTGAAATGCTATGCTCATCGTTATGTCAAGAATGACATAACGAATCAGAGAGGAATGCATGTCATCAGTTTCAAAAAGGAATGGAAAAGGTTTTTTCTCAGGCGCGGTAATTGGGGCTTTAGGAGGGCTGATTGGGCTCGGTGGGGCTGAGTTTCGCCTTCCCGTCCTGATCGGTAGTTTCAAAATACCCACCCTGGAAGCCGTCATCTTTAACAAAGCAATGAGCCTCGCTGTTGTCGCTATCGCTCTAATTTTCCGCACAAAATCGATAGCCACCGATCAGTTGGTAGAGCATCTTGATATTGTCATGAATTTACTGGCAGGAAGTCTTATTGGGGCATGGTGGGCCGCAGGCCGCGCCATTAAGATGTCCAGAATCTGGCTGGACAGAATCATTCTGCTCCTCCTTGTTTTACTGTCGTTCGTCATGTTCTCAGAAGCATGGCTACCACTGCACAGTATTTCCGGCGGGTTATTTCAACCCGGTATTGCCACAATTATTGCAGGTGTGATTTCAGGGTTCTTTATCGGGATAGTCGCAGCATTGCTCGGTGTGGCAGGCGGTGAGCTTCTGATCCCCACAATCGTTATCCTGTTCGGGGTTGATATCAAACTGGCCGGAAGCCTGTCATTGATGATTAGCCTGCCCACAATGATTGTTGGTTTTTCCCGTTATACAAATGCAGATGCTTTCCAGATTCTGAAAAAAGAAAGGCCGCTGTTTGTATGGATGGTCATCGGATCTGTGATTGGTGCGGCAATTGGCGGACTTCTGGTCGGCCTGTTCCCGGTTAAAGTACTTATGACTTTACTTGGGGTGATCCTTCTTATCTCCGCCATCAAAACGTTCAAACACACCCGGCAAAAATAATTTCGAGAAAGGTATCAGGATGAATAAAAAAGCGCTTATATCTGATTTTATTTTGGTCAGACCCCGAATTTACATTAATGACAACATCTCGCTGGGGCCGGGTAAAATCGATCTATTGCGCGCTATAGATGGGTTTCATTCCCTGTCAGCCGCCGCAAAAGATTTGGGTATACCCTATAAAAGGGCGTGGCTCCTGATTGATACGTTAAACAAAGGGATAGGTAAGCCCGTGGTCATCACGTCAACAGGCGGCAGCAAAGGTGGAGGCTCGGTTTTGACACCACTTGGCCAGAAGTTACTTAGCTGGTACGACAAAACAGAGGCCAACCTTAACGAGCAATCACAGCAGGACTTGCAGGATCTCGAGAAAATTATCTTCGGTGAGAGTTAACCCATTCGGCTCGGTCTTTGATCGGGCCATAACCGTACAAAAAATCATCTTAACGAATGGAAGGGACTTTCCCTGATTATGCGCCTGATTAACTCTTGTGCAATCATGGGGTACACATCGTCCCGGAGTAATTCGTTATGACTATCACGACTGTCGGTATCGATCTTGCTAAAAATGTGTTTGCTGTTCACGGTGTTGATCAGAATGGCAGAACTGTTCTGGTTAAACCTAAAGTTTCGCGTGCTGCTCTTCCTGAGTCCATTGCAGGTTTGCCTCCCTGTGTTATCGGGATGGAAGCATGCTCTGGGGCTCACTACTTGGCAAGGTTATTTCGGCAGTATGGTCATGAGCCACGTCTGATGGCCGCTAAATTTGTGTCTACTTACCGCATGGCCGGCAAATCAGGGAAGAATGATGCAGCTGATGCTCAGGCTATCTGTGAAGCGGTTCGTCGCCCACATATGCGATTTGTACCCGTGAAGGACGAAAGCCAGCAGGCGATGCAATGCAATGCTTACACCGCACCCGTCAGGGTTTCATAGAAGAGAAAACAGCAACGTATAATCGTCTGCGAGGATTGATATCTGAATTCGGTGTCATCGCGCCACAAAATACTGATGCCCTGCGCCACATAGTTTCTGTGCAGAAGAGCTCTTTACCGCTTCAGGTTCAGCAATGTGTTGATGATTTGCTGGAACACATTGAAGCTAACATCACTGAATATGACCGAATTTTGTCCCGCATGGCCAAAACAGATCATCGCAGTCAGCGGCTGATGGAGCTAAAGGGCGTTGGCCCCACAACTGCCTGTGCGCTGGTCGCCAGTATCGGTAATGCACATGATTTTAAAAATGGACGTCAACTGGCCGCCTGGCTGGGACTGACGCAATCACAATACAGCAGCGGCGGAAAGCCGAAGCTCGGCAGGATCACAAAAGCCGGTTATTCGTATCTGCGAACGCTCTTGGTACAGGGGGATCTTTCAGTGCTTATTGGCGCTGAGAAAAGGAATGACTCATTCAGCCGTTGGGTTTGTATGTTGGTTGAGCGCAGAAGGTACTGGCAGGCTGTTGTGGCCAACGTCTATTGACCATTCCCTGTGTGGGAACGCTCACGGTCAGTACTATTTCCACTGAGCTTGGCGATGGGAAACACTACGCCAGTAGTCGTGACTTCGCAGCGGCAACGGGGCTGCTTCCACGTGAGTACAGCACCGGTGGTCGAACAACTCTGTTGGGGATCAGCAAACGAGGCAACAAAAAGATCCGAATATTACTGGTCCAGTGCCCCAGAGTGTTCATACAAAAAACAAAAACTAGAACACCAGAAAGGCAAACTGGGCCAGGGAATTAATGTGCAGAAAAAGCAACTTTGTTGTGACCTGCGCACTCGCAAACAAGCTGGCCAGGATAGCCTGGGTGCTTACGACGCGACAACAGACGTTCGCGTCGTAAGTCTCTAACAATAAATTTTTAAACAATCACCTATCTGGTTTGCGAATGCTGATCATTGATGATACAAACGGCCGACCGGCCTGTTGAAGAACCTGTATATCGGAATGGCTCATCTGAAGCCGTATGATTTTTCTGAGGTTCATCAGGCGCAGAACTCATCGTGGCGCGATTCTGACGCTGGATAGATTTAAGCAAGCCAATGATATCGTCGAAAATCAGTGTTGCAAAAACGGGAGTGACCATAGATTCGATATCCAAACTGCCCCCAGCACAGCATTTGTAAGCAAGAATTTGCCGATACTCATGAGTTAAGTCTTTCCGTCGTGAAGTCTAGGTTACGGAGAATTCGTCAGCGGTTGCGCGAGGTGTTGATACGTAATTGCCAAGTGCACTTTGACTACAGTGGTCGGGCTTGTTACCACGCACCTCGGCGTGAGGATTACTGAAATCAATCTCGAAGAAAATTTCTGCATCCTTTTGCGAGTTCATTCGTCTTCAAGATAGTGGCTTCATCAGGAAGCTACGCGACTCACGAAGGAGATAGAGTAATGACACACGATGAATTCGAAGCGGCGATGGTCTTTCACGGCCATAAGTGTCCAGCAATGCCTTTAGGCTACCGTGCTGCGCAAGCAGCGATGAGAGCGCTCGGTGTGGAACGGGCAGAAGACAAGGAGCTGCATGTCATAGCAGAAACAGGGAAAGGCCATGCTGCGGGATGCTTTCTGGATGGCGTAATGTCGGCTACGGGATGCACCTACGGCAAGTCGAACATCGAGAAGCGCTATTACAACAAGATGGCTTTCACTCTGATAGACGTGAAGACCGGGCGCTCAGTACGTGTACGGCTAAAGGACGAGTTTTTCGGCAACATGCTCAACTCGCCTTTTGTTGCCCAACGCAAACAAGGCATAGCGCCACAGGATATTCCCGCCGAAGTCACTGACCCCCTGGTTAACAAGGTCATATCGATGCCGGAAGAAATGTTTCTCGATATCGGGCTAAAGAAGCCGTTTGAACTTCCACGCGGTAAAAGCTGCTTTGACACGGAACTATGCGCCAAATGTGGGGAACGTGTCTTTGTCGATAAACTGATCGACACGGAAGCGGGACGGCTTTGCATTCCTTGCCAGGAAAAACTGGCTGGACATACTGTATCCTCATTTTGCTAAGGAATTGAAATGCTTGCCATCGCTGCCGTTGCAACGTTTTTTCTAACCGCTATCATGGCCATGGCCGGAGTCGGAGCCGCTTTTATTCTGGTTCCGATCTTCTTGGCACTAGGGGTCGAAATTCATGCAGCGATGGCCACCGCCTTGCTTCTGAATGCCATATCGACGAGCGTGTCGACAACGACATTCATTCGCAAGCGTTTGGTCGAATGGCGGTTGGCACTCCCCATTTTGATTGTGGCCGTGGTTTTGTCGCCAATCGGGGTTCATGTCAGCCAAAGGTTAGACCGCCATTTTCTACTGTGGCTGTTCTCCGGTTTTCTTATTTTTGCCAGCCTCATGATGTTGTTGTACGCGCCAAAATCTTCTGGAATTCAGCGTAGTGCGCGAAGCCAGATGTTGAGTAGTTTGTCCCTTGGCGGTGTTGCGGGTTTTGTCGGTGGCCTGTTAGGGGTTGGAGGTGGCAGCATCATCGTCCCGGCACTCGTGGGGGCCGGGCTGGAACCCAAACGGGCGTCAGCAACCGCTTCTTTCGTGGTCGTGTTTGCTTCTCTGACCGGTTTCTTTGCCCACGCAACGCTTTCGGGAATGGATTATTCGCTGGTCGGTGCCACCGGTATCGCATCGGCGGGAGGGGCTGCATTTGGCGCGTGGTTAATGAGCGAAAAACTCAAAGGGCAACAGCTTAAATACATCATTGGATTCGTCCTGTTAGGGACCGCCGTCAAGATCATCTGGGGGCTTTTGTAAAATAAACGGAATCAAAATCATGTAAGCACACGATGGCCATATTCATGGCAACTCAACCGGAGCGAAGCTGTATTGGCCGCTCGTTGTTACGCTCGGATTTTCTGCCGTAGAGGTCTTCGCCGATTGGCAATCCAGCTCGTTGGGTTCTGTCGCATTAGCGTAGACAAGTCAGTAATTATTGCGCTGTCTATATTTTAGGCAACCAACAGGTAAAATTGTTCCGCCGGTGATAAAGGCTCTTCAGCGGGATGCTGATATTGCCCTTTACGTATCATATGCACTAACTCAATGCCCTCCATTATCGTCTGCGCTCGCCGAAATGATTTGAACCCCAGTATCTGTCGTATTCGGCGTTTGATATTCCGATGGTCCTGCTCAATCAGGTTGTTCAGGTATTTACTCTGCCTGATGGTGATGGTTTCTTCTTCAGGTTTACTGGCGTTGAGTGTGGCCAGCGCCGCCATGTTGGCACCGCTTTTATCGATGGTTACAACCTCAGTAGATTAGTCCCTATATTTCCAGACACTTTTTATCGCTTAACCCATTACTGGTTCGCCGCCGTAGATATTCCCGTGGCTAACGATACCCCAGTGCACTATGCGGATGCCATTCGTTGTAATGTTCGAAGGCCTCTGCAAAGTTCGTAAGCGTCAAGTCACTGCCGCCTGTGATTCCAGTCCCGGGATCGCTAGCTTAGAGCTCCGTCTAATTTAGAAGGAGCTCTGTTTATGGAAAATGCTGCCAACTGGCGAACTGAATCGCGTACCGTCTATTCCAGTGACTTCAAACTTCGGATGGTCGAACTGGCTTCACGACCAGATGCCAACGTCGCACAACTGGCGCGGGAACATGGCGTTGATAATAATCTCATTTTTAAGTGGCTACGCCTCTGGCAGAGAGAGGGGCGAATCTCTCGTCGAATGCCTGCAACTATCGTGGGGCCGGTGGTACCTCAATCTCTTCCGGCTTCTCCGACTCTGTTGTCCGTCGACGTTATCAACGACCCGTTGCCCGCCGCAGAGAATGACACTCTGTGTACGTTCTCCTCCGCTCACGCCAGCGCCACTTCCTGTCATGTTGAGTTCCGCCACGGCAAAATGACGCTGGAGAACCCGTCGTCAGAGTTGCTGACTGTGCTGATCCGCGAACTGACCGGGAGGACACAATGATATCCCTCCCGTCAGGCACCCGCATCTGGCTGGTCGCCGGGGCCACGGATATGCGTAAATCCTTCAACGGGCTGGGCGAACAGATACACCACGTTCTGGATGAGGATCCCTTCTCCGGCCATCTGTTTATCTTCCGGGGACGCCGTGGCGATACCGTGAAAATACTTTGGGCTGATGCTGATGGTCTGTGCCTGTTTATCAAACGCCTGGAAGAGGGACAGTTCGTCTGGCCTGCTGTACGCGACGGCAAAATCGCGATCACCCGCTCACAACTTGCCATGCTCCTTGATAAGCTGGACTGGCGCCAGCCAAAAATATCCCGCCTTAACTCACTGACAATGTTGTAAAAAAATCATAACCGCATTATAAAAGCGGTTATGAATCACGACTATCTCGCCCGTATCGCTGCGCTGGAAGACGCGCTTCGCCAGAAAGACAGTCAGCTCAGTCTCGTTGCAGAGACTGAGTCGTTCCTGCGTTCTGCACTGGCCCGCGCAGAAGAGAAAATAGAGAACGAAGAGCGCGAGATAGAGCATCTGCGGGCACAGATAGAAAAACTGCGTCGAATGTTGTTCGGTACCCGCTCCGAAAAACTTCGCCGACAGGTTGAAGAAGCCGAAGCCCTGCTGAAACAGCAGGAGCAGCAAAGCGATCGCTACAACGGACGGGAAGACGATCCGCAGGTACCTCGCCAGTTACGTCAGTCCCGCCATCGTCGCCCGTTACCGGCACACCTTCCCCGCGAGATACATCGGCTGGATCCTGCGGAAACCAGCTGTCCGGAATGCGGCAGCGGTATGGCGTACCTCAGCGAAGTCAGCGTGGAGCAGCTGGAACTGGTCTCCAGCGCCCTGAAAGTGATCCGCACGGTCAGGGTGAAAAAGGCCTGCACCCGATGTGACTGTATCGTTGAAGCACCTGCGCCATCACGTCCCATCGATCGGGGTATCGCCGGGCCGGGTCTGCTGGCCCGCGTGTTAACGGCCAAATACTGCGAACACCTGCCGCTGTATCGCCAGTGCGAAATCTTTGCCCGTCAGGGCGTGGATCTGAGCCGGGCTCTGCTCTCCAACTGGGTGGATGCATGTTGCCGGTTAATGGCCCCGCTGGATGAGGCCCTTTACCACTACGTGATGGACTGCCACAAACTGCATACGGATGACACTCCGGTTCCGGTGCTTGCACCGGGCAGAAAGAAGACGAAAACCGGGCGTATCTGGACGTATGTACGTGACGACAGAAGCGCAGGTTCATCAGATCCGCCAGCGGCATGGTTCGCCTTCTCGCCAGACCGGCAGGGAAAACATCCTCAGCAACACCTTCGCCACTATCATGGTGTGCTGCAGGCGGATGCCTTCGCAGGCTACGATCGGTTGTTCAGTCCGGAACGTGAAGGAGGGCCGCTGACAGAAGCCGCATGTTGGGCCCATGCCCGCCGAAAAATCCATGATGTCTATATAAGCACTCACACAGCGACAGCGGAAGAAGCCCTGAAACGTATCGGTGAGCTGTACGCGATAGAAGAAGAAATACGCGGCCTCACGACAGAAGAGCGTCTGGCAGCCAGACAATCGCAAAGCAAACCACTGCTGGCATCGCTGCATGAATGGCTGGTAGAAAAAAATGAGACGCTGTCGAAAAAGTCCCGTCTGGGCGAAGCGTTCGCTTATGTCCTGAACCAGTGGGATGCGCTGTGCTACTACTGTGAAGATGGCCTGGCAGAGCCTGATAACAACGCTGCCGAACGAGCCCTTCGTGCCGTCTGTCTTGGGAAAAAGAATTTTATCTTCTTCGGCAGCGACCACGGTGGTGAGCGCGGAGCCCTGCTGTACGGACTGATCGGGACGTGCAGGCTGAATGGTATCGATCCGGAAGCCTACCTTCGCCATATCCTGAGCGTACTGCCGGAGTGGCCCAGCAACAAAGTGGCCGAACTGCTGCCATGGAACGTGGTTCTTACCGATAAATAACCGTCAATACGGCGCTCACTTAACGCTTACCAAAGTTCTTTACCGCTGTTAACCCGTCCGGCTTCGGTATGATGCTGATGTAATCCCGCTTCATCGTTTTCACGAAGCTCTCTGCCATCCCGTTGCTTTCCGGGCTACGTACCGCCGTATGTTTAGGCTCCAGTCCTACCTTCCCTGTATGCGCCGGCTTCAAGGGCGGTATTGCCGGTTTACGCTCAAGCAAACAGCGCATTCTTACGCATGATTCAGTATACGCGTTTGGCATTGATCACCGCCATGTCGTCCGTTTCTGATTGTCTGCGCAGCAGTGCCCACACCCGACGATAACCATACGTAGGCAGATCGCCGATAACGGTATGGATACGATCCAGAGCTTCAATATCATCAGGCTTGCGCTTGCGTCGACGCTCCTGCCAGTTCTTCGACCGACGAGCCATAGCATGCAGTTGCGCACGTGAGACCCGTAGCCAACAGCTGACAAGGCTTATTCGCCATCCTCCGGCAGCAAGGGCACGTGCGCTATCCACTTTTTTGTCGGCCATATTCAACGGCTTCTTTCAGCAGCTCGTTTTCCATGGTTTTCTTGCCCAGCAGGCGCTGTAGCTCTTTAATTTGCTTCATCGCAGATGCCTGTTCCGACGCGGGTATAACCTGTTCACCCACAGCAACGGCGGTGAGACTACCTTCCTGGTACTGCTTACGCCACAGGAACAGCTGACTGGCAGCAACACTATGCTGACGGGCAACCAGCAACACGGTCATACCGGGTTCAAAGCTCTGCTGAACAATGGCGATTTTTTCCTGAAGGCTGCGCCGTCTGCGCTTCTCCGGACCTAAAACATCAATCATCCGGACTCCAACGACTAGTCTAAAAACTAGTATTAAGACTATCACTAATTTAAGTGATACCAACTGTCTGGAGATTCATGGAGCCAGTCTACTCAGGCTCACCGTGGTGGCGAATGGCCTTGCGAAAGAAGCGTAAGGCAGCCGCAGCGTCGCGTCTGGCGGTCAACAGGAAGTCGACGGTCTGCCCCGCGGTATCAACCTCCCGGTACAGATATTTCCACTGGCCTTTGATTTTAATGTAAGTTTCGTCCATCCGCCACCGCCGACCTACATTACGCTTATACTGGCGGAACGACGGTGCCAGGCGCATAACCCAGCGATGAAGAGTGGAATGGTCAACGATAACGACGTGCTCCGTCATCATATCTTCGAGATTGCGCAGGCTGAGGGCGTAAGTCAGATACCAGCGAACACATTGAGCAATAACATCAATGGGATAGTGCAGGCGCTTAAAAGCTTTTCGTATCAGAAGCATGGGCAGGTAACATTATAAAAAAACAGTATGTTACCCGGCGACGTCTTAATGCGTCAGAACCAGATGAGGTGCCATGTGTATGGCACCTCATCTCTTATTGATTCATCGACTCCATAACCGCCTGCCAGGTTATAAAGCCACCACTCAGATTATATGTCCGGAAGCCGTGAGCCTGCAGAATACGGTATGCCACATGCCCGCGCAGACCACTCTGACAACCGATAAAAATCTCTTTATCTACAGGCAATTTTTCAAGATTCTCCCGCAGAGAATCCAGAGGGATGGATAGCGCATCAGGATATTCGCCAAATTGTTTCAGTTCTTCAGGAGAACGAATATCAACTAAACAATAACTGCCCGGTTCCCGTTGCAAAACATCGCTGACATGACATATGGCCGTATCTCCCCTGATGACATTTGCCGCCACCATACCGGCCTGGTTAACAACGTCCCTTGCACTGTTAAAAGGCGGGGCATAAGTCAGCTCAAGATGCTCGAGATCGTTGACGGTAAGTCCCGCGCGCTGCGCGACAGACAGAACATCGATGCGTTTATCAACCCCTTTTTTCCCTGACGCCTGGGCCCCCAGAATTTTACCGGTATCGGGGCTGAACAGCAGTTTCAGACTGATCATCGTAGCCCCAGGGTAGTAACCGGCATGATCAGCAGCATGGACGTAAACCTTCTCGTATCGGGTACCATGGGCTTTCAGTTGCTTTTCATTCGCACCGACGCTGCCAATACTCAGCGAAAATACCTTACAAATGGATGTCCCCTGACTGCCATGGTAAAGGCTGTGGTGATCAAGCATGTTATCAGCAGCAATGCGTCCCTGGCGGTTGGCGGGCCCAGCCAGAGGAATATTAGCGGGTTCCTGAAAGACAAGGTCAGGTGTTTCAACTGCATCCCCCACGGCGTAGATGTCAGGAATACTGGTCTGCATACAGGCATTGACGCTTATACCTCCCCGTTTACCCACTTCGAGCCCGGCTACTGTGGCAAGGCTGTTCTCAGGTTTTACCCCGATGGCGAGAATAACCATGTCGGTCTGCACAAAGCCACCGTCAGACAGTGCAACGCGGAATCCCGTTTCTGTCCGCAGCACCTCGGTGAGTGCCGTTCTGAGACGCAGATCCACGCCATGATTCCGGATTTCCTGATGCAGGGCTGATGCCATTTCAGGATCAACCGGAGCCATAACCTGTTCCTCCATCTCCAGCAGGGTAACACGGATCCCCCGTTCGCTCAGAGCCTCCATCACTTCAAGTCCGATGAATCCCCCCCCGACAAGCGTGGTGTGAGCGACGTTATGTTGCTCAATCCACGCCAGGATAGCATCCATGTCAGTAAGATTTCGGAGCGTAAAGACGCCCTCTTGCTGTAGCCCGGGCAAAGGAGGGACAACCGGCGCGGCTCCGGTACTGAGGAGTAGACGATCCCATACTTCGGTATGGATCTCACCTGAGGTCAAATTTTTAACTGTCACTGTTTTATTAACCGGATCCACTGACGTCACTTCATGGCAGGTACGGACGTCTATGTTAAAGCGGGATTTAAAATCCTCCGGAGTCTTAAGAATAAGTGACTGCCGTAACGGAATTTTTCCGCCTATATGATAAGGCAATCCACAGTTGGCGAAAGAGACATCGCTTCCCCGTTCAAACACAACAATACTGACATCTTCTGACAACCGGCGAGCTCTGGCTGCAGCGGACGCACCGCCGGCAACACCACCAACAATCACTATTTTCATTACATCCTCTCTGTTCACTCGGGGCAAAATGTCTGCCAGATATAATTAGTTACCCAGGCCAGCTGGACGCTGCAGACCTGGCGAACACGGTGGCAAAATTATGGCACCATCAGTATACTAAATAACATTATATAAAAATACAGAATGTGAGAAACCAGCAATGCCCATGAATGAAGACACAAAACGTCAGACCGATATGAAAAATGCAGCCCTGGGGGCAGCAGATGTCTTACGGGGACTGGCTAACAGCGACCGGTTGCTGTTGATGTGCCAGTTAAGCCATGGGGAAGCGAATGTGGCCGAGCTGGAAGCTGCAGTCGGTATCACTCAGCCGACCCTGTCTCAGCAACTGGGTGTAATGCGCCGCCTGAAGCTTGTCGAGACCCGACGGGCAGGTAAAATGGTATATTACCGTATTGAGGATAACCGTATCATGACGTTGTTAAATACCTTGTATGATCTCTACTGCCCGCAGGCAGGCACAGGTAAAGGAAGCCATAACAACGAATAATGTGATCCTGCTTTCCACGCAAACCGTTTTATCATTGCAGCATTAACCCTGTCAGGTTGTGAAGAGCCTGGCCGGTATCTGCGATATTATAACGGGAAAGCGACAGTGGTCCGGATATACCCATCGGTAATGCCTGTCCGGACTGTATTTATCGCTCACGCGTTCACTGTTTAACTTATTGATTTATCGGTTTTTATACTATTACGGTCAGAAAAAACAGCCACGGCAGCACGGATGGTACTGCACTGACAGCAATGGCCTGTGGCTGACAAACCGTTTTTTCTGCTGCCACCGGTTTACATTATTCAAGCAGGCTGCGCAACATCCAGGCAGTTTTCTCATGTAACTGGATACGTTGTGTAAGCAGATCTGCTGTGGCTTCATCATTCGCATTATTAACAACAGGGAACAGGGAGCGCGCAGTTTTAACCACAGTCTCCTGGCCCTGGACAAGATTCTCAATCATGTTTTTTGCTGCCGGAATATCCTTGTCTTCATTAACCGCTGTTAAACGTGAAAATTCATGATATGTGCCGGGCGCGAAGCATCCGAGCGAGCGTATACGTTCAGCGATATCATCAACAGCAGTGGCCAGCTCATTGTATTGATTTTCAAACATTAAATGTAAGCTGTTAAACATGGGGCCAGTTACATTCCAGTGATAGTAATGTGTTTTTATATACAGGGTATAGGTGTCAGCAAGAAGCCGGGACAGACCGTCTGCAATCTCCACCCGGGATGATTCAGGAATACCAATATCAATTATTTGTTTACTCATAACTACCTCTTACACTGTTTAAGTGGGATATACGATATGCCATTATTCTTTCCGGTCTGAGCAAAACACGCTTCATATTTTTATAATAACCAGTTACACCTGGCGTCTGCCACACTAGCCATGCGCCAGAGCAATATCCTGCGACGGGACAATGAATTTCGCCGTGGCACGAGCCACTTTCTGCTGTCCCTTTGCCAGCCATGCTTCGAGCTGGTAAACCCCCCTGCGTTGCCCAAGCAGTCTGGCACAGACCATCAGCTTGTCACCGGTACAAACGGGTGAAATGAATCTGACAGTCAGTTCAGCCGTCAGGGCCTGCACTCCCTGCATAAACAAGCAGTGAGTCATTGCGGCATCCAGCAAGGTACTCGTCATTCCGCCATGTAAAAGACCCGTATACCCCTGATGTCTGTGATCGGCCGTGTAGTCAGCACATACAGATCCATCCGGGTATTCTGAAAACATTAAGTTCACCGTATCAGGGTTGTTGTCGAGGGAACCACAAACCATACAACAGTTATGGGCATTTCTGGCATCAAGATAACAATTCATCTGTTTCTGTTCAGCGTCCGGTTGTACTGACGGGAGGCATCAGGAATTCAGTCAGCTGAGTGTCTTTCCCGGCATCATTCATTCCGGCTCCTGGTTTATACACAGTACGGGTCTGATAAAAATCACCGCCCGTGATGAAATAAACTCATGAATGGCAACAGCGCCCGTTTCCGTGATGATGCTGACGCCCACCCTGGCACGCATTTTCTGCTGTGTTCCCGTCAGAGTTACAGCATTTTTTCCCTTTCGCCTCATGATTAAAGGACTGGCGCCCCTGCTCCGGCTTATTCAGTTCAGTCAGAACACGGGTATCCGGATCACACAGTTCAGTGAACAAACGACGGCCACAGTCAGTCTGGTACACCGCGATCTGATGCCCCAATAATTTACCCAGCATCCGTTCCCCGATGTTACGGACCACAACGCGGCTGACCTGCTGTTGAACCAGAAGGTCAACCAGCTTCCGTTTACCTGAACAATCTGCGCCCAGCGCGGGATTTTCTGTCCGGCTGAGCTCCACACCGCGCTCATCCACTAGGACAAGGTGACTCGCTTTGGTAAAATGATTTGCTACCCGGTCGTCATTCACTGGAATGGCTGTGATCATCTTGTGTAACTCCTTCCCTTTCAGAGTGCATTATTAAGGCCTTGCCCTGAGTGAGACAGTCCACAACCTTAAAACGGGCCGCTTTCAGGACATTGGCCAGTGTCTGTCTTGAAACCCTCATTGCAACAGCCGCTTCCTGCTGTTGCATGCCCAGTAAATCGACCAGTCGTAACGCTTCAAACTCATCTTCTTTTAAATGAACATGTTCAAGCTGGCTCATCGGTCGCGCATTGGGCTTAAAACAGGTATCCGCAGGGCGGCCACAGATGTTACGGGGAATTCTGGGTCTTGGCATGAAGGCTCCTTATTGGTATATGCTATATATACACTCGTAAACTGGCATATGCAATATACTCTGCTCACCGGTGGAGAATTTTTTGCTTTGCCTCTTGAGTCTGGGAGTGTGCAGCATACCAAAGGGAACTATGGAATGACTCTGAACCGGTAGGCGATTCTGCCTTATACCTTTATAGTTGGCTCGGAAGTGTCAAGATTGTCCGTGACGATTCATTCTGCTATTAATTAATAAAACCTATCTCGATGAGGTTTGAACTTGCAATGTAGTTGCCAGATTGCATATCGATATTGAAGAGGAACAGCTTCGAAAACGTTTCGGGTTGGAATGGAAACGCTATACGCAACGGGTTCGTCGCTGGTTATAGCAATCCCGTGGTATTGCAGGCGACAGATAAGTTCGAAACAATAAAGCAAGGAATTCATTATCCTTGAGCTTTTATATCTCTGTCGGCAATCATATTGATCTTAGCCACTAAACTTCATCATAACGGCATTAAATACCATCCCCAGGGCAACGACGATCAGTAGTCCGGAAAACCCCTTCTGCACAATATGTTCAGGTAAATGCTGGCTTAGCCTTCGGCCAATCGACATCCCTGTCGCAGCACTAAGCACAAACCAGAGAGTAAAAGGCAAGGGCAGAGTGGCACCCTGTATCACTGCCACTGCAATCCCGCCTATACTTACCAATGCGACAATCATCAGCGAGGTTGCGATGCAACTGTGAATAGGAAGGGGGGTAAATTGCCGCAATAACGGGACGATAATAAATCCTCCACCCACGGCTAATAGCCCGGTCATAAAACCGGTAACAGCTCCGAACATGAGAAACAGCAACCATGTGTTTACAGCCCAGATAAATCGTCCGGTGTGTTCATCCAGTTCGACGGGATAAGTATGCCTGGCAACTATCTCGGGGGCCCGAACCAATCGCCACGCGACGATTAGCATTACCCCCGCAAACAGCAGGCTCAGCAACGCAGGGGAAGTTCGGTGGGCAACCCATAACCCAACGCTCGTCATGGGCACGCCCGCCAGTATTATCACAATAGCGGCACGATAGCGCACCAGGCCCTTGCGCCAGGCCTCAAAGGTTCCAAGAGCCGCACTCCCGGCGACGGCGACCAGGGCCACCGGAGCAGCCTGTTGTGGTGCCCATCCCATGCCCATCACCAGGGTGGGAATGGCAAAAATGCCACCACCCGCTCCTGTGATGCCGAGCACTGCTCCCACGAGCAGACCTGACAGTAACGAAATGACCATAGGCGTTACTGATGGCTGACAACGTTCGGGGCAGAATTACGATGCATGACGCTTCGCTCGTTTACGTTCAAGCTGTTCAAAAAGCAGCATGCCAGCGACCATTGCACCAACAAAACCCATACCTTTGATCATCCCTGCACCAAGTAATACCAGTCCAGGACCAGGGCAAATGCCCGCCAGTCCCCAACCAATGCCAAACAGAATAGCCCCTCCAATCAAACGCTTGTCAATCTGTTTGCTGGTCGGCAGATTTATCGCGCCACCGCACACCGAGTGGGTGCGTCGTTTCACTGACCGGAAAGCGAAGAAACCCACGCTGATGGCTCCACCCATTACAAAAGCCAGAGAAGGATCCCAGATGCGGGTAATATCCAGAAAACCAATCACTTTTGCAGGGTTTGCCATGCCGCTGAGTATTAATCCAACGCCGAATATCGCACCTGCCAACAGAGAAAAAAACAGATTCATATATGTCCCCTTGAGCGATTTACTGTGCGAGCAAGCTTGACTAAATCCACAATCCCATCAGCCAGACGGTGATAAAAGCAACCCCCATAAACGTCAACGTAGCTACCAGAGAACGGGAGGATAAACGCGACAGACCGCAAACCCCATGGCCGCTGGTACACCCCGAACCGTAGCGGGTTCCGATCCCAACCAGCAACCCGGCGATCATCAGGACAGGCCAGGAGGCAGAAACCTCGATCACAGGAAGCGGATGAACGAGGCCATATAAAAGAGGCGAGACGATAATGCCGATCAGAAAAGCCAGACGCCAGCCACGATCTCGGGTAGCCGCTGAGAGCGCACCCCCGATTATGCCACTGATCCCTGCAATACGTCCGCAGAACAGGAGCAATATCCAGGCCGCACAGCCGATCAATACCCCCCCTAAGAAACTCAGTAACGGAGTGAATTGCACCAGATTAATGGTCATGGTTAACACCTTCTGTGTCATCTTCCTGACAGTAAAGTTGATAGAGGGTAATGAGTAATATCAACATATTCGGCTCATCAATTCGGTAAAAAAACTGTTTTCCCTCACGGCGCGTTGCCACGAGTTGCAGGCGTCGAATGACTTCCAACGTCTGTCACAATGCCAGTTGCCCAATCCCCATAGCACTTTATATGTGCCCCACAGAAGCTTGTCTCTGACTGAGGTGGCACAGCAGCAGTAGCCGGTCATCATTTGCCAAAGCACGCAATACGGCGGTGGCTGCACTGGCGGTATCACGCATTTTTTTATGGCCAATAAACACGTTACTCATGAGTTCTCTTTGTTCTGATCCACGTTCGCGATAACACTTTTAATTCTTATATAATATAATATTATATAATCAAAGCGAGCCTGTGTGAAGATACATCATGCAACGTCCAGATTAGGAGTTCACCATGACACCACTTATCGAGGGTTTTTACGATCCGGCTACCAGTACTGTCAGCTACGTGCTGGCCGATAGAACTGGGGGGATTGCGGCCATTATTGATCCGGTTCTGGACTATGATCCGAAATCCGGCCGGACTCAGACAACCTCCGCCGATCGGCTGATAGATTTCGTGAAAAAGCAGCAACTGACCGTCAATTGGTTACTGGAAACTCACGCCCATGCCGATCATCTTTCGGCAGCCCATTATTTGCGCGAGAGGGGCGGCGGCAACATCGCCATCAGCGAAAAAGTTGTCGAAGTTCAGCGGATATTCAAGCCCATTTTTAACCTTGAGCACACCTTTGCACTGGATGGATCACAGTTTGACCATCTGCTGACTGACGGTGAAACCTTTTAACTGGGGGGCTTGACAGTGCAGGCGTTGCAGGTTCCTGGCCATACGCCAGCAGATATGGCTTTCCAGATTGCTGATGCGATTTTCCTTGGCGATACCCTTTTTATGCCTGATGTGGGCACCGCGCGTTGTGATTTCCCGGGTGGGGATGCGCAGCAGCTTTATCATTCCATCCGTAAGATCCTCAGTTTTCCGGCACAGACCCGTTTATATGTGTGCCATGACTATCCCCTGCAGACAGGGAGCCCCAATGGCAGAGCAGCGTAGCCGAACAGCGGGCGACCAATATTCATTTCCATGATGGGAACGATCTGGC